>CACYCC010000128.1 GCA_902772805.1 uncultured Lachnospiraceae bacterium
CGATTATGATGAGCTCATAGGAGATATGACCCTTCCCAAGCTTCATGAGATATTCAAGGCAATGCTCATGAGACAGGAGGACAGGATTGATCCCATCAGAAGCCGTTACGGTAATATCGAAAAGGATGAGATCGACATGGATGAAAAGACACTCTTCATCCAGGCTTATGCAAGGGAGCACAAAACTTTCTCCTTCAGAAAGCTCCTTGAAAAACAGACCAGTAAGGCAGAGCTCGTAGTAGCTTTTCTTATCATCCTGGAACTTATGAAGAGCGGAGAGATATCCGTATCACAGGAGAACATAGACGACGATATAATCATCACATCCAATGTTGCCGGAGATAACGATGACAGGACACCTGATCAGGCAGTCGCGGATGAAGAAAATGTCAGTGAGGCAGTGGAGAACTAATGGAAGCAAGTGCAATTCAGAGTGCCATAGAAAGCATACTCTTTGCTTTAGGCGATTCGGTAAGCATCGATAAGCTTGCCGAAGTGCTCGAGGTAACACAGTCGGAGATAGAAGATGCTCTTGATGCGATGTCGGAGAGATATGATAGTCCCGAGTGCGGAGTTCAGCTCGTAAGACTTGAGGACTCGGTGCAGCTTTGTACAAAGACCGAAAATTATGAGCATCTCATCAAGATCACAAAGGCTAAGCCCAAGTTTTCACTTTCGGATACCGTGCTTGAAACTCTATCGATAATCGCTTACAAGCAGCCCGTAACAAGGATCGAGATCGAGAAGATCCGCGGAGTATCCTGTGAGCATGCCGTCAACAAGCTTCTTGAATACGATCTTATCAAGGAGTTCGGACGTCTCGATGCACCCGGAAAGCCCATTCTTTTCGGTACGACCGAGAACTTCCTGCGCTGCTTCGGAGTGACATCCATATCGGATCTTCCCCAGATCACTCCCGATCAGGTTGAGGAGTACAAGAAAGAGGCGGAAGCTGAGATCAACGTCAAACTTGATATCTGAGCGCGGATTATTCTTTTTGTGAGCCGGGGGCAAACAATGGATCAAAATGAAGTCGGCAAGGGGATGATATACAGACATCCCTGGGAACTGAGCCGTACCAAAATGGTCATAAACGAGTGGGACCGATATATAGACGGCATCAGGGATGGCAGACAGGAGCCGCTAAAGTATGTCAATGTCGGTGCCGGTGATATGTATTTTGACGATATATATCTGGAGAAGCACGGTGACACGGAAGTTTATGCGGTTGATATAGGATATGACCTTGGAGATAAGGATATCGAGGACCGAGGTTCAAAGCATCTTACCGCGGATATAGATAATTACGCTGCTGTCGGAGTTATTCATTTCGATTATTCGATAATGATGGATTCGCTCGAGTATTTTCCCGATGATCGTGCATATATATCCAAACTTGCCTCAAGGGTCAAGCCGGGTGGATTGATGTTCTTCTCGCTTCCCGCATACAAAAAGCTTTTTTCAGATCATGACAGACATGTTGGCAATCTGAGAAGATATGACAAAGCTGAAACGGAAAAACTTTTATCGGGGATAGAAGGCCTGGAAGTCATTTACTCCAGATACTTTTATTTTTCACTGTATCTTGTAAGGCTCTTTCAGGTAAAGTTTCATACAAAGATCGATTCGGACCAAAAGATAACGACCGGCTGGATGCACAGCGAGAAAAGTCTTTTCACGGGAATCGTAAAGGGTATTCTTAACCTTGATTACAGATTGGGAAAGTATCTTCCGGGTTTATCCCTTATGGTGATCTGCAAAAAGAAATAAGATGACTTGACAGACAGAGTCGGATAGCCCGGCTCTGTTTTTTTATTGCGGCAATAAATGGCAATTATTTCGTCTTATTTGTTCTTTAAAAAACAGGGGTGTTATGGTATAGTAGTTAAGATTGAAAAAATGGGGAAAAATCGGTTTCCGAGATTTCTCCTTAAGTTCAAAATATAAAATTTTTCGGAGGAAACAACATGAGCAGTACTTCAAAAGCGCTCGGACGTATTGCATCCCTTTTCGATGAAGCAAGCTTTGCCGA
>CACYCC010000129.1 GCA_902772805.1 uncultured Lachnospiraceae bacterium
GTAAGGCTTAAAACACGTTGCAGATTCATAATTACAGTATACCATTATGATTTAAGAAGTGCTATTATATCATTATAAAATAAGGATTGTATGAGCTTTAAAGCTTCTCGATCAATTTAAAAGGGATTTCTTTTCATGAAGATCAAAATCGACAAAAAGTATGTTCAGATCGGTGTTACGATATTTTTGACTGCGATTGCGGTTTTACTTGTCGTTTTCTTTATCTGGAACAATCAATCCATCCGTAACAGTCTTAACAAGATCAATAAAATATTGTCGCCCGTTCTTTACGGACTTATAATCGCATATCTGTTGACTCCAATACTTAATTTCTATGAAAAGAAAATGCTTATTCCTCTTTTTCACAAGCTTAAATGGTTTGAAGAAGAGAAGGATAAGAAGAGAAGTAAGCATATAAGATTTTTCGGAATACTCATTACCTTTGTCACGGTGCTGTTTCTTCTTTATGTATTTTTTGCAAGCGTTATTCCTGAACTTATCAAAAGTGTTCAGAGTATCATAAAGCAATATCCGTATTACACCAGAAATCTTCAGACCTGGATAAACAAAAGCCTTGAAAACAATCCCGAACTACGTGAAATGCTGCAGGATCTTGTTTATTCATATTCAAGCCAGACCGGTGACTGGTTAAACGATACTCTGATCCCGATGGTTCAGAAATACCTTCCGAACATAGGCGATATATTCATGAGTTTATCGTCAAACGTGCTTAAGTTTTTTAAATTCTTATGGAATCTGATAATCGGACTTATAATTTCCATTTATGTCTTAAGCAGCAAGGAAAAATTTGCTCAGAGTTCCGTAAAAGCGTGTTATGCGTTTTTGGAGACCAAAACGGCAAACAGATTTGTTGAAACCGTCAGATTTACGCATCGTACATTCATCGGATTTTTTTCTGGAAAGATCGTTGATTCGCTTATAATCGGAATGATCTCGTTTGTTGTGTTAAGGATCATGGGCTTGCCTTATTCGGTACTTATAAGCATCATCGTGGGTATCACAAATATAATTCCTTTCTTCGGACCGTGGTTCGGAGCGATCCCGAGTGCATTTATACTGGTGATGGTCAATCCCAAGTATGCGCTTTATTTCCTCATTTTTATCTTTATATTGCAGCAATTCGACGGAAATATCTTGGGACCTGCGATTTTAAGCCAGACCACAGGTGTTACGACGTTCTGGATCATATGTTCGATAACCGTATTCAGCGGATTGTTCGGTGTTAAAGGTATGCTGATAGCAGTTCCCGTTACAGGCGTACTCCTTGCATTATTTGACAGAATGTCCGACAATATGCTGCTTAAAAAGAATCTTCCTACAGATAAAAAGGAATATCTTGAAGTACAGACAATTGATGAAACCGGTACGATCATTCATATCGATCATGCTGAAGAAACAACTGAGAAAAAGGAAGTATTCCCCGTATTTAAAAAGATAATTCCTTTCTTTAAAAACTTATTTGCAAAGATATTCAAAAAACGTTCAAAACCCGGTGATGATTCCCGGGAAAACCCGTAAATCCGGTATATGTGCCCAAAGGCTGAAATGGCTTAAAAAGCGCACCATCTATTCGTTAAATCTGTCTTTTGCGAATAGTTGCATATGCCGGGAATATACTCTCGGTTCATAGAAATACCGTAAAAATGCAGTAAACAACAAAAAGGGATGCCATATCGGCATCCCTTTATCAATGCAAATTTTTATTCCGGATCGATCTTTAACCGTTTTTCTTTTCAAAATCCTCAACATATTGTTTGATCAGATCAACGGTACCGTCTATACCTAATTTGGAACTGTTGATACACAGATCGTAAGTTTCGGCGCGTCCCCATTTTTTGCTTGAATAATAGTTATAATAGCTTTGGCGCTGTTTATCCTTTTTAATGTAGAGTTCTCTTGCTTTTGCTTCGGAAGTGATCGAAGGATCCTTCTGCATGATGTATTTAACTTTAAAATCATCATCTGCGTAAATAAACAGGTTTATTGTATTTTTAAATTCGCTTAAAGCATAATCCGAACATCTGCCGACGATAACGCACGGGCCTTCTTTGGCGATCGCTTTGATCGCATCAAACTGAGCCAGGAAAACCTTATGGCTTATAGGCATATCCACAAAACTCGATGAATTGTAGCCGAACGAATAAGTATCCATTACCAGATTGTATAAAAATGAATTTGTGGGCCTTTCATCGTGGTTTTTGATCATCTCTTCGCAAAATCCCGAATCTTTGGCAGCTCTTGTAAGAATTTCCTTGTCATAAAACTTGATCCCAAAGTATTCCGCTACTTTTTCGCCGATCGCATGGCCTGCAGAGCCATATTGACGTCCAATCGTAATGATAGTATTCATAGACACTCCGTTCCGCGCATTAATACGCAATGATCAGATTTTTATGGAAATTCAACATTATATAAACTGCTCTCTTCCACATATATTTTACATTAAATTATCTGAAAATACAATATGGTTTACATAAGAAAATTATGTAAACCATATTAATGATCTAAGTATTTTTATCATTAATTATTGCAAATACAACAATTGAGATCATGAATTTCTGGCATGATCGAGTGCTTTTATAAAATAATCCGGCAGTTCACTGTCAAAAAGTTTAAATTCACCGTCGGTCGGACTCTTAAATCCTATGGTTTTGGCGTGAAGTACCTGACCGTTAAGTTTTATTGAAGGTTTTATCGGATTGTAGAGCGGATCTCCCATTACGGGATGCCCGATATGTTTCATATGAACTCTTATCTGATGAGTCCTTCCGGTTTCGAGCTTAAGCTTTACATAGGTATATTTGTTAAAACGCTCTATTACTTCAAGATGCGTGATCGCAGGCTTTCCGTTTGGAACGACCGCCATTTTCAGTCTGTCGTTTAAAGCTCTTCCGATCGGTGCATCTACGGTCAAAACATCCTCATCAATGATACCGTTTACTATCGCATGATACTCTCGTCTGCACGAATGATCTTTTAACTGTTCGGCTATGGACGCATGTGCGATATCGTTTTTACATATTATCAAAAGTCCCGAGGTATCTTTATCGATCCGGTGTACTATACCGGGTCTTAAAACGCCGTTTATACCGCTTAATCGCCCGTCCAGGTGATACAAAAGCGCGTTTACAAGAGTGCCCTGTAAATGACCGGGAGCGGGATGTACTACCATTCCCTGAGGCTTATTGACGATACATACATCACTGTCTTCATACACAATATCGATCGGAATATTTTCCGGTTCGATATCCGGAACCTGTGATGCGGGTATGTCAAAAGAAACATTATCGTCGGTGCAGACTTTGTAACTTGACTTAACGGGTTTTTCATTAACGTAAAGCCTGTTATCAGCGATCTGCTTTTGTATATATGACCTTGAAAGGCCGTCAAGAGACGATGTAAGGTATTTGTCGATACGTTCGCCTTCTGCTTCGGAAGGAACAATAAGCGAAATTATAGGCATTATTCTATTTCCCTTAATCTCTTTTCTTTGAACCTTAAGAAGTTAAGATCATCTTCTTTGTATACAAACAGTAACAGTATTATCAGCATTATCGTGGATACTGTAACATAGGCGTCGGCAAGATTAAAGACCGGAAATCTGATGAAACTGAAATAGATATAGTCTATGACATATTCATATATTATGCGGTCGGTCATATTGCCTACAGCTCCCGCAAAGATAAGCGACAACGCGATATGGGCGGCAACGTATTTCTTTTTGCGGGGCATCTTGAATACAAGCCATATTATCGCACATACGATAATGGTACCGACAAGTATAAAGAAAATGCGCTGGCCTCTTAAAAGTCCAAAGGCAGCCCCGGTATTTTCAAGATAATTCAGTTCCAGAATACCGTTGATAACGGGTTTGTTGGGGTGATCTTTAAGTTTCTTAACGGCATAAACCTTTAAGACCCTGTCAGCAATGATGAGGATCGAGATGATTATCGCATCATATATTACCCTTAGATCTATCGAGTATTTTTTTTTCTTATTTTTCATATAAGATCAATCTTCTTCTTTGAAATTAAGCTCTTCTATGGCTTCCCGTACCAGTTCTTTATCGACATCGTCACACACGAACGCTTTTCCGATCTTTTTAAGCAGTACCATTCTGAGTTTCCCTGAAGTGTTCTTTTTGTCAAATTTAAGAGCGTTGAATATATCTTCCGTCTTATCGGTACTTATGGATATCGGAAGGTTGAAAGGCACGAACATATCTCTGATCTCATAACATTCATCCGAAGTGATATGTCCCATTTTATAAGAGATATAGGCTGCAGCGACACAACCGAGACTGACGCATTCACCGTGTATGTATTCATCTCCCATCACGCTTTCTATGCCGTGTCCGATGGTATGACCGAGATTAAGTAACATTCTGTCGCCTTTTTGTTCATAGGGATCCTTTTCGACGATAGCCTGTTTTATCTCAATGGCCCGACTTAACATGTATTCAACGGTTTCAGTTTTCTTTTCGCATATCTCGTAGAGATTTTCGATAAGCCACATATAGAACTTTTCGTCATATAAAAGACCGGCCTTCATGATCTCTGCAAATCCGGCAAAATAAAGCCTGTCGGGAAGCGTATTGAGCGTATTTATGTTCATGAGAATATGGCGGGGTGAATAAAAAGCACCGATAAGGTTCTTTTTATCGTGAAAATCCACAGCTGTTTTGCCGCCGACCGATGCATCGGCCATTGCAAGCAGTGTTGTGGCGCATATTATGTGATTGATGCCGCGCATGTAAAGAGATGCGACAAAGCCGCCCAGATCGCTTACGACACCGCCGCCGAGGGATATCAAAAGATCGGAACGGGCAAAGCCTTTTTCGTATAAAATGTCCAGTATTTCAAAAGCGTTGTCTTTGGACTTGCTGGCTTCACCTGCGGGGATCGTATGCGTGGTGACTTTATATCCCTTTAACAGGGCTTTTATGTCTTTTAAATAGATCTTTCCGACATTGGAATCGGTAAGGATAAGAATATTTACGGTATTTGGACAAAGCTCACTAACAAGCCCGGGAAGGCTTTCAAAATCAGAAGTAATACTTATGTCGTATTGAAGGTTTTTCTTTTCTGTTATGGTTATCGGTTCCATTTTTCTCCTAAAAAAATCCTGTCTCGCTAAGAGACAGGATAATCAAAAAATCTTTTTTATAATCCGAACGATTCGGCTATAGTATCCTGAAGATCTCCGGAAATATCAACACTTGCGGGAGTAACGATGAAGATGTAATTTGATATCTTCTGAAGTGTTCCGTCAAGCGCATAACAGGAACCGGAAGTGAAATCAAGTATACGCTGTGCTGACATATCATCGGCATCTTCGAGATTGAGTACGACTGTCTTGTTGGCTCTTAATGTCTGAGTGATCTCTCTTGATTCCGAAACATTAGTGGGTTTAAATACACATACTGAATTGTTGTCGTGATTTGCCATTTTACCCTTTCCTTTCGCGGTAGTACGGGGACCGCCAAACGTCCTGATCTTATTGTCCGGAGTTAAAACTTCTTCCTGCGGAACATTATCGATATCCTCGTCATATTCGTCGTTGTATACGTCCGGATCGTCTTCAGGATCGGTAACGTTCATAAATGACATAAATTTATCAAGTACACTCATTGAACATTCTCCTTGTTTGAATAGTCTCTTTCCCCAAAGATTCCGGTGCCGACCCTTACGTAAGTGGCACCTTCTTCACATGCAACCATATAATCGTTTGTCATTCCCATGGACAATATATCCATATGAACATTATCAATGTTTTCACGGTTGATGTCAATGAGTAAATTGCGTAAATCAACAAAATATTGACGATTTTCCTCGGGATCGTCTACATATGGTGCAATTGTCATAAGACCCTTTACTCTCACATTGGGAAGAGCCGCTATCTCTTTGACGGTTTTTAAAGTATCGGAAGGCTTAAGTCCGAATTTGCTTTCTTCGCCGGCAACATTGACTTCCACAAGTATATCCGTAACAACACCGTGTTTAACGGATTCTTTGTTGATGACTTCGGCAAGTTTATAAGAATCAACACCGTGTATCAGAAATGCTTTTCCGATGAGATACTTGACCTTATTCGTCTGAAGATGTCCGATCATGTGAAATCTTGAATCGGCGGGTGCTTTTTCGTATTTATCGACAAGATCCTGAACTTTGTTTTCGCCGAAATCACGGATCCCGTGATCGTAAGCCTCCATCAGCATCTCAAAGGGCTTTGTTTTGGTCACTGCGATAAGCGTGATTTCATCTTTGTTTCGCCCCGCTTTGCCGGCTGCCGTTTCAATGTTTTTGAGTACACCATCAATATTTTCGGAAACGTTGATCTCCATTTTGTCTACCTGCGTTCTTTTAATACACGAAATCCTTGTCGGTAACGACCGAAGAATCAAGTGCTATATAATCGTATGCTCGTAGTCCTGCCGATGAATTCGGCTTTATTATCGCATATTCATCGTTTTCGTATAATATCTCTATCTGTCTGAAGTTTGCGTAGCCCTTGTTGATGTTGTATACACCGATAAGAGTACCCTGTTTTCCGACCGTAAATGTAAGCGGCTGATCGGCGGGAGGAAGGGAATCATCGCTGTTTACATAGTAAAGAACATCGCCCGGGGAAAGACCGCTCATAGAAACGTAATACTCATCTTCTGTTTCTTTGTATACAGTAACTTCGGTAAATACAGTCGATACGTTACCGTTTTCGGAAACGACCTGTCTGTTGACACCGTAATTGGATGAATTGCCGCCGCTTATCACAAATGATTTGTCGATAAGATAAAAACTGTTTGTGGCTATCGAACTCTTGGGAACCTTAAGTCCCGTGTCTTCCTCAAACATAAGCTCGACTTCAACAAATCTGTCGGGAGCAAACGTTACCATGGAATTGGTAAAAGAAAGCGAAACGATACTTCCGTCAACGAAATTATTGACGATATGTATCTTTCCCCAGGAAGATGTCTGCGTCTTTAAAAATTTGACTTCGACATAATCGCCCTCTTCGAATCTTGAAAGTTCATCCTGCGGAACATAAAGACACAGCGACCAGTTTTCGTTGTTGGTGTATTTATAGATAAAATCTCCCTTTTCAAGACAGTCGTCATTGCAGACGTATTTGGGTGAATATGATTCCGTATCAAAATCTTTTTCGGTAAGACCTTCGGGTGAGGTCATTTCGTAACCGTCATAAAAGTAGGTTACGATCCCGGAATATGATGCATTGTAAAAAGAGATCATATCGTTGATATGCATCGAGTTGATCTTATCGATATTTAACATCATTTCGCGGTTTTCGTATCTGCCCATCTCTTCGCGAAGTCTTGATTCGTATGATACGGCGTCCTCAAAACGAATTTCCGAAAACTCCTTGGAAAATAACATGACGCTCTGCTTTAAAGAATCAAGTTCACTTGAAGAAAGTATTGTCGTTTCATTGGGATCTTTTTGAGTGAGATCTGAAAATTTTCCCGATTCATCGATGGCGTATACGGGATTGTTATAGGCAACTCTTTCACCTTCGCGCACAAATAAAGCGACATACCCCGAACTTTCGGAATATACCGGATATTCGTCTCTTAAAGCAATACCGGTATATATCCTGTTTTCGGAAAGTGTGCCGTTTCTTACCTGGTAACCCATTATGCTGGTTTCTTTGAGACTCAAAAAGAAACAAACGATAACATACAGCAAAATAAGAGCAAATACTACGATCCCCAGATTTATCCTGTGTTTAATTTTCGGACCGAACTCTCTATTCATATATCCTTAACAAAAGCCCCGGCCTTTTAGCCGAGGCTTTGATTCATTATTATTTTATAAAGCTACGATTATTTTCGATTGTAAAGACTCGGGAATATCTTCCTTTTGTGCTGAAACCGAAAGAACAAAATCGACTTTGTGTTTTTCGGAGTATTTCTCTAGTTTTCCGACTGCATATTCAAATTCAGTCATAGGAGTATTTGACATAGCAAGGAATCCGTCAAAATACATCTGTTCAAGGTCGTGATCCTGAGAAATGATACCTGCGATAAATCCTAAAAATTCATCTTTGTTATCAATAAAATAATCGGATACATCAATAAGTCGCACCTTGTTGTTAAGCTCATACATATGCTTGGCGCTTCTGTCTAAATAAGCGATGTTACCCGATACATTCTTGATCTCCGTATTCACTTTGTCGAGCATGAACTTTGTCTTGCCTTTGCCCTTCTCTCCTACAATTAACTGGACCATTGGTAACCCTCCTGTAAATGAAATTATTCATCTGAAATAATTATATGATATGCGTGGATAAAAAACAATAAAAAGTGACTTAATTCACTTTAACTTCACACAAATTTAACATTTGACTCATCTCGTTGTAAAGATCGTCCGTAGTGTTGGAACCTA
>CACYCC010000130.1 GCA_902772805.1 uncultured Lachnospiraceae bacterium
CAGCATCCAGAGTTCTCTGTCACAGTCGGTACCGTGCGCTCTGAACATAGGAAGAAATGCGCCAAACTGATACCATCTGGTGTAGAGCTCGCAATACCCCTTATTGTCAAAAGTATCGTCGTATCTGCCTTTCCAGTACCAGTAATTACCGTTCTTTACAAAGAACGCGCCGATATCCATCGTCCAGTACGGAAGACCCGATGCCGAAAAATGAAGTCCTATCGCCACCTGGTCTTTTAATGTTTCCCAGCTCGCATCGGTATCGCCGGACCACATTATGGTACCGTACCGCTGCTGTCCCGTGTAGGCGCTTCTCGTAAGATTTACGACACGCTTGTCACCGCCCTTGTATCCGGGATCTTTCATGGCCGCACGCTGGTTTTCATATATTCCCATTGCATGATAAAGCGGAAAGGCATTTGAATATTCATAGGGCATCCTGAGACCCGTTTCATTCAGATAATCGGCAAAAAGAACACTTTCTTCGTGCCGCATCGCGTGATTCCATTCGGGTGTGAAAGGTTCGCTCGAATCGCACCACCATGCATCTGTCCCGTATGAAAAATGTGTTCTCTTAAGCTGATCGAAATAAAGTTTCCGGGCTTCTTTTTTAAAGGCGTTATATACCGAACATGCCGGAAGGAAAAGATCTTGGGCTGCAAATTCGCGATGATCGGGAGTATTTTCGGCCATTGTGGGCCAAAGTGAGATCATAAAATGCGTATGATCCGCATGGAGCTTGTCGATCATTCCGACAGGATCCGGGAAACGCTTTTCATCATAGGATTTCTGACCCCATTCGTTGTCGGGCCAGCTGATCCAGTCAAGCACTATGCAGTCCATTCCTATGCCGAGAGACCTTGACTTCTCGGTCGCAGCGATAAGTTCATCGGCTGACTCATAGCGTTCTTTTGACTGAACATATCCGTATGCCCATTTGGGAAGCATTGAAGCCTTGCCGGTAAGATACCGGTAGCCTTTCACAACACTGTTCATGCCACCGCTCATGAAATAGTAATCAAGCTCCGCGTCGGCTTCTATATAAAGATAAGTTCCGTCGGAATTGTCATTAAAGATCATCGGACTGTAGGTGTCCGTAAGTATCCCGTAACCGTTTGTCGATACAAACATCGGAACCGCGATCTTACGGTTTCCCTGACGAATATAAAGAGTATGACCGCGAAGCGATCCTAAGCCCTTCTCCTGCTGTCCGAGACCGTACAATGCTTCATCGCCGAGAGCGAAATGAAATCTTATGTGATAACTCTTACCGGTCGAGATCTTGGACGCCTCGCGGATCACTTCTTTTTCTCCGTCGGCAGTCTTGATCTTTTCGGTCTTTGCGGGTTCATCGGAAAGCCTGAAAGTTTCAAACTCTTCGAATTCAACGGAGTTTTCCGGGGATTCCGCAAAAATCGGCACAGTCCTGTTGCCTGCATCACTTCCTCCCGTAAGCAAAGACTTTTCGGGATCGTAATATGCGATCGCACCGGTTTTACGAAATACGGATACGATGAGTTTTTCAAGCTTAAGTTCTATAAAATCATCGGATTCGACGTATGACCAGTCGGCGTACGAAGATCTGTTGATAACGCCCGGCTTTTCCTTGTCGGAAAGAACGTCTTTTACCGTCTTTACGACTCTTACTATATTTGCACTCATCGGCTTAAGAACCGTCATGCCTGCTTCGGAATAAAGATACAAAGCATCGTCTTTACGCTCGATCTTGGAAATTTTTCCCGATTTGGGACTTACCGCTGTTAACATGTCACCCTCCGTTATATATCGATGATCGTTTAATACTAAGACACAGACCGAACCTTGATCTGTCAGGATAATATTAACATTTATCGCTCCGGATATTAATGCGTTTTCACGACATGTTCTGCGAAAAAGCGACGGATTGGCGCAAGCAGTATTTCAGGAAAAACTATCGATCACACAAACTATATTTCCCGCACTTTCGCGTAGTTTCCGATGACACGGATAACCTCACAGTTTTCTTTTAACCGACTGATCATCCTGACGCCGTTCTCGCTTTCAAGATCGCCGTCGCCTTCTATGTAAAAATAGTAGCTCCAGGCAAGGCGCTTGGCCGGACGGCTTCTGATGGCTCGCATGTTGAAGCCTTCGTTACCGATCGTGGTGACAGCTTTTGCAAAAGAACCTGCTTCGTCCTTAACCGTAAGGATTAAGGAAAACTCTTCACGCAAAGGAGTTATCGGTTCGGGTGAGGGGGACACCACCACGAAACGAGTCATGTTATCGTCACGTTCATTTATCTTTTCATCGAGCACCTTAAGACCGTAAAGTTCTGCGGTCTCGGCGCTTGCTATCGCTGCCAGTGACGGATCCATAAGATCCGCCACTCCTCTTGCGGCAACGGCAGTATTGGAGGAAGCATTTTGTATAAAGCCCTTTTCCTTGATATATTCGGCACACTGGTCGAGTGCCTGGGGATGGCTGTAAACCGCTCTGATGCGTGAAATATCCGTATTCATGATACCGACCAGATGATGAATTATGGGCATTTCGTATATGCCGTTTATATAAAGATTTCCGAAATAAAGAAGGTCCATTACCTGTGAAACGTCACCGGCAAAACTGTTTTCGATCGGCAGAACGCCGTAATCACACTCTCCTTTTGTTACCGCGTCATATACGCTGCCGAACGAAGAACACGGAACACATTCCGCTCCTTCAAAAATCTTCATGGCAGCTATATTCGCATATGCTCCTTTGATCCCGCTGTACGCTACTTTCATTTTCTTTTTCTCCTTTGCTATTTGGGATTTCCTGCCGGTTTTTGTTTCTGTTTGATCCCGGTCCTTGTTTCTGTGCAGTCCCGGCTTTGTCCCGTTACCGCACAAAAAAGGCCCCGTCCGCATCGGACAGGGCCTGATCGCTCAATGATCATACAAACTACATTTCGTACACCTCTGTCCTTACATATCTGCGCTCATTAAAAAACCAAAAGCCAAAAAAGCCTGCAAAAAAGCTGCAAGCCCATGTAAAGACAAATGAGAAAACACTGTTAAGTTTAGCTGTGTTTAAGGTTTCGGTAGTTTTCATAGTTGATCGTTTTCAAAACTGATTTATGTTTTATGTGTAAGAACTTATCACAGTGCGGGCCGGCAGTCAACACTTTTTTTATTTAAATCGCTACAGCGTTTTTTCGGGCAGTGACCGTTAGATAAAAACGCTCCGCTCGGATGTGCACAAGCGCGAAAGACAAATGCCTGATAAATTTACCCTTGATTTACCCATTTACCTTGCGGTATAATAGGTAAATAAAGGAGAAAGAAAATGATTTCAACAAGAGGAAGATATGCGATCCGCGTGATGCTGGATCTTGCAAAAACAGATTCGGACAGTTTTGTTCCGCTTAAAGATATAGCAGAAAGACAACAGATCTCCAAGAAATACTTGGAGATCATAGTCAAGGATATGGTCACAGGCGGTTTGTTAAAAGGCGCCAGCGGTAAAGGCGGCGGCTACAAACTTGTCCGCAAACCCGAAGAATACAGTGTGGGGGAAATAATCGAACTGATGGAAGGAACGATCTCATCGGTTGCGTGTCTTGCCGACAATAACTACGGCTGTCCCCGCGAAAAGATATGTGAGACGCTTCCGATGTGGCGAGAATACGACAAAATGGTCCACGACTTCTTTTATTCCAGGAAATTAAGCGATCTTATACAATAATCCATAAATTCAACGTATAATTAAACCCTCTTCACCTTTTCAGGCAAAGAGGGTTTTTTAATAAATTTGCTTTTACAATCATTTATTCTATAATACACAGCCCTTTTGGAGTATCACATTCGCATACTGGCTGGTCTCCGTGGTCGCGATTATCGCATAAGCCTTTTTGGCTTCTTCGTAAAAAGCAAATCTTTCAAGTTTCTGAATGACTTTGCTGCCACGCGGATCGGCCTTATTTATCATATCTTCGTAAATATTCCAGATCGAAACATCGGCATTGTCGCCGGGCACTCTCTCCATTAAACTGACAGGTCTGTCAACATACTGATCGAGCGGGAATACGCCAAGAATCGCTTCAAGTATTACAGGAACTCCGAGTCCGTCCATTCTGATGACTTTCGCGTTCTTTCCCATGGATTCGGCAGGGAAATTGCCGTCGGCGATAACTATGGTGTCGCTGTGTCCCATCTCGCAAAGTGTCTTTAACAATTCCGGTGATAATATCGGAGATATACCTTTAAGCATATGTTCATTCCTCTCTAAATAAATATTATAGATGTACATTTAATACTTATGTGTTTATATGCGACTTGGCGTAGTAAAAAATTATGGTTTGTATAGCAATTGATGTTTTACAACATATTTGGGATCTCCGGCAAAGGCGCCAAATTCTCAAAACCGTAGAATTTAACGGCGTTAAGGCCGAGAAACGCGTTCTTTTCGTCTTCGCTTAATCTGTCGGATCCGGCGATGAAGCGCACTGCCGATTTATATGTGATATCAGTCATCGTGCGCGGATAATCGCTTCCCCACATGAGTTTATCGATGCCGCATATTCCGATCGCTTCACGGATCGCCTCTATCGCGGAAGGGTAAGGATAAAACTCTTTGTTAAAAAGCCATGTAAGTCCGCCGCTTTCCACATAGACGTTAGGACTCAAGGCAAGTTCTATCTGACGCTGCCATCCCTTGGTTGTCACCATTCCGAAATGCCCTATTGCGATCTTAAGAGTCGGACAGGCATTGATGAGATATTGCATGTCGGATACCTGAAGGTCTCCGTCGGCAAGATCTATGGATATGAATTTACCCTGTAATTCCGCATCTTTAAAGACAGAAAACAGTTTTTTAAGATCCGGATCCTTTAATCTTCCGGCGCATATCTTGATACCGTCAAAATCATCGGTATTGTAACTTCCGTCCTCCATGTAAAGAGAACAGACCTTAAATCTGTCGGGATGCTTTTTGCGTACTTTTTTAAGATATTCATCCTGATTGCCGTCAATATATTCCTGGGTTACCACGCACGCGTTTACTCCCGCATAGTCCATATTGGCGAGCAGTCGTTTTGCACTGTTTTTACAGTCAGTCATATACGGAGGCATCATCTGGCGTATCTCGCCGCCGAAATCGCTTTTCCCGTTTCCGACGCATCTAACGGGATTCCCGTTTACGATACCGTTCTGTTCTTTCCACAGATGTACATGTGCATCGATCACTATTCTGCCCATAAAAACCCTCCTGTCGGTCCAAAACCTGTTTTACTCCCCAAACACCGGACCGATATCAATCCTCATTTGCAACCTGTATAAGTACCTTTGAAAGACTTCCGTCGTTGTGGGTAAGCGCATCAAAAGCATCCGCTACTTTATCTATGGGATATACAGCACTTACCATGTCGTTTACATTGACTTTGCCCGAAGCTATAAGGTCGATAACTGCCTTAAAATCCGCAGGAAGCGAATTGCGGCTTCCGAATACGTTGAGTTCCTTTTTAAGAAGAACCGAATGAAGGAATGTGGTCTGTTTCTTGCCGTTACCGATAAGTATGATATTTCCGGCAAATGCCGCACAATCGATACAGCTTAAGAACGTTACATCCTGACCGCAGGCTTCAACACATACATCAAATCCGTTGCCGTCCGTGATGCGTTCGGTTTCTTTTACTATATCCTTGTCCTTGGAATTGATCGTTCCGTCCGCTCCGAAATGAAGCGCTTTTTCAAGACGACCGTCGAGAATGTCCGCAACATAAACCTCTGCGCCCTGAGCCTTGGCGGCGATCGTCGCAAAAAGTCCTATGGGACCCGCACCCACAACAAGTACCTTGTCGCCGGGTTTTACTTTTGCTCTGTGTAAAGCATGATAACTTATCGTAAACGGCTCTACAAGTGCAAGCTCGCGGGCCGAAAGACCTTTGCCGTCATAGATCCTTTCAACGGGCATCACGATATATTCCCTGAAACTTCCGTCACGCTGTACTCCCATGGTCTGATTGTCTGTACAGCAGTTTACAAAGCCTCTCTTGCACGAATAGCATCCGCCGCAGTTAAAATAGGGATTTGCCGTTACAATGTCGCCCGGCTTAAGTCCCTTGTCGTTTTCGGGGATCGATACGATCTCTGCCGAAAATTCATGTCCGGGGATCCTGGGATATGTTGTAAAAGGCTGGTTGCCGGTAAAACTTGCAACATCGGCACCGCATATACCGCAGTAACGCACTTTTAAAAGAGCCTCTCCCTCACCCGGAACGGGTTTTTCGGTCTCTCTTACATCAATCTTAAAGGGTTCATCAATAAATACTGTTTTCATGGCTTTTCTTCTTTCTGCATTTTAGATATTTACATATTGCGGGTTCCATATTACCGCGGTCTTCATGGGAGCGTTTTTGCTGTAGATCTTATTTTTGTATGCGCCCATGGGATCGCTTATAAACTCGTCTTTATCTATAAGTTCCACGATCTCGTCATAGTTGCTCTTTGCAAGCATCTCGATCGCTTTTTCCATGTGGTCCTGTCTGAAGTTGATACTGCCGAAAATCAGATGATTTTCAAATCCGAACGGCATGGTGTCAAAAGAAATGTTGGGGCCGAGTGAAAAGCTGTTGTATATTCCGTTACATCCCAGCACTTTCTCGTCAAACGCGATCCTGTGCTCCACATTGCTGCCGCTCACACCTATAAACGTCGTTGCCCTGCCGCCGAGTCTTTCTATGATGGCTTTGGCAAGATCCGCTTCGGAATCAAAGTCGTTTCTTAAGTATCCGGCCTTTGTCGTCTTAAGCGCATATGTAACCTTGGGTGAATCTTCGGGACTTCTGGCCACAAACAATACATTGGCGTTCGGATGAGCTTTGAGGATCAGATCTCCGATAAACATTCCCGTAGTACCGAGTCCGAATATGACAGTTCTGTCAAAAATCTCATCTTTGGCAATTTCACGGGCTTTTGACTCATCAACTTTTAATCTCCTCATGGTCTGCCTAAAGTTGTGTGCACTTCCCAAGTCTTCCATACGTTCAAGCTGGAACAACATGCATGAAAACGGATCCGGGAATACCATCTTTTTGGCAAAAGAAAGATCGAGCTTCCCGTTTGTGACATAACCGTCAGGAATTTTAAGCAGCATATCCGGATTGAAATACTGCTTGTCCGCAAACAATCCGTCCGCACCGTCACATCCGTATTCAAAATAAGTCTCATCCTCCGTATACCTGGTGGGATCGTAACTGTCACCGCCGCGGATGAGCACTATCGCAAATCTGTTTTCCGAGGGTACCCATACGATACCTTCATGACCGTTTATAAGGCGGTTCGTACCCTTGGGGAATTTAGCCGAAAGCCTTCCTTCGCTTCCCATATGCATAAGCTCGTTGTCGGTACCGCAAAAGCCTACCATTACGGGCTCACATAAAACACCTTCTTTGACTTCTTCGCCGCGAAGTCTTTGTCTTGGTACATTCGTGATCTCGACATCACCGTAAACGAGCGGGTTTACGGGATCGTTCTGAAAATAAGTTCCCTTTACTATCATTTAGATAACCTCCACTGCAGCAATTGTTCTCTTCGCTGACCACATTTGCTTATTATATTTGCTTACTTTAATTATATTATCGCAGGCACTGCATACAATATTGTTACATGACGGATTTTTGAAAGATATGTCGTCTTTTCGAATTTTTTCTTTTAATTCAGCCCCGGTTAACGTATACTGTTCTGTGCAGGAACATATAATTTCCAACCGCCCGCGCCGGCACAGATCATTGGATTGAGGATAATACCATATATGAAATACCGAAATCTCAAACTTTCCTTTAATATCGAAGAAACAACATTTACGGTCATCAGCATAAGTCTTGAAAAGATGACCGTTCCGATCCCGCGTCACAGCCACAGCCGAAATAGTTTCGAGCTGCATTATGTGTCCTACGGATACGGGAAACTCATGCTGGATGATGCGACATATGACATCACTCCGGGAACCTTTTTTGTAACGGGGCCCGGTGTATTTCACGAGCAGATCTCCGAGCCCGACGATCCCATGACGGAATACGGTGTATATCTGCAGGTTGAGGGAAAAGGTCCCAGGAACAGCATGGTACGGACCTTTTTAAATACAGGATTCTGGATCGGAAATGCCGCGCCGGGTCTTCATGAGATCATGAAACAGATCATAGAGGAACTTGAACTTAACCCGCCGGGATACGAAGAAATGCTTCCTTCACTGTTAAAACAGATGATCCTTGCGATAACAAGGCAATATATGTCGGGCACCGCAAATGACACTGCGAGTGAAGGTTCGGCTTCTTTTTCCAAGCCCTCGGACAGGATATATTTAACGATCGAAGAGGCGTTTTTATATAACTACATGGATCTTACATTGGAAAAGCTTGCCGCGACGGTAAATCTCGGACCGAGACAGACCGAACGTTTACTTAAAAAGCATTACAACAAGACTTTTTTGCAAAAGAAAAC
>CACYCC010000131.1 GCA_902772805.1 uncultured Lachnospiraceae bacterium
GCAAGACACATCGCTTTGGCATCGAGTACTTTGTGATTTCTGTAGTACGATCCGAAAAATGCCTGAGTCTTCTTGGCAAACTCATTGGGATCCACTCCTTGCTTTGTAATAACCGAAAAATTGGTATATGTATCATAATGCTTTATGACCTGGGCTGCCTTTAGAGGTATATAGACCTCTGTAGACATATTAAAGCTGCCCATCATCATAAGAGCCATTGCGCCGTTAACATCAGCCGCTTTATAAACACCTACAACCGTAAACGTTTTTTCCTTGCCTTCTTCGGCGACGGAAAACGATTGTCCTACGGCCGACTCGGAATCGCCATACAGTTTTTCCGCACATTTCTCGGAAATAAGGCAAAGCAGTCTGCCTTCTTTTAACTCGTCAGCGGTAAACAAACGTCCCGCAACGATCTGGGGGTCTTTCTCGACAAGTCCGCCCGCACTGTATCCCGTAACGCTTACATTGGCGTTTTGTTTACCGTTTGAGGCACTGCCCTGAAGCGCTTCGCAGGAAAGAGATATCGCATAGATCTCGTCGGAATATTCATTTTTAAAATCACGTATCATTTCATCGGTAAAGAAATCTTCCGAATCGAACTTACGGGTGTTTTTGTCCTTTTCGAATATGTAGCCCTCTTCCGTCATTTCGTCATGTTCTTCTTTAAAATCGATATAGACATTTACATTGTTGGCTCCCATCGAAAGCATCGAATCGGAAACCGCGGATGTAATGGAATCTCCCACGGTTACAATGGCTATTACGGAAGATATACCTATG
This sequence comes from uncultured Lachnospiraceae bacterium, assembly GCA_902772805.1. Lineage (GTDB taxonomy): Bacteria > Bacillota > Clostridia > Lachnospirales > Lachnospiraceae > UBA1258. The sequence goes on from CACYCC010000131.1 coordinate 784, forward strand.
ATTATGCCAAGCATGGTAAGAAGAGATCTCATTTTGTTGGCACGAAGGCTTTGAAATGCAAGTCTTACGTTTTCAAAAAACAATGTCATGATGCATCCACCGCCCTTCCAAGGCCCGCTCTGATACCTGTGATCTTTCCGTCTTTAAGAGAAATTATCCGCTCCGTTTCTTCGGCAAGCTCGGGCGAGTGTGTAATGAGAATAACTGTCTTACCCTGTTCTTTGTGAAGTTTATGAAAAATATCCATGACCATACGTCCGGTTTTTGAATCAAGGGCTCCCGTAGGCTCATCGGCAAGTATGATCGAAGGATCGTTACTCATGGCGCGTGCTATGGCCACACGCTGCTTCTGACCGCCGGAGAGTTCTTCGGGAAAGTGCTTCATGCGGTCACCCATACCGACTTCGGTGAGCAGTTCTTTGGCCCGCTCGACTCTTGCCTTGGCGGGCATGCCTGCGTAGAGCATCGGCATTTCCACGTTTTTAAGTGCATTTGTCTTGGCAATGAGATTATAGGTCTGGAACACAAAGCCTATCTTTTTGTTGCGTATCCCCGACAGCTCGTAGTCTTCGGCACCGCTTACATCGACACCGTCCAAAACATAACTGCCTTCAGTAGGCCTGTCGAGAGCTCCGATAATGTTCATGAGCGTTGATTTTCCCGAACCGGATGCACCGACTATAGCTACAAACTCGCCCTTATAGATATCTATGTCAACACCGTCGAGCGCGGCAAGTTCATTGGGTGTATCTATAAAATATTTCTTGACTATACCGCGAAGTTCGATGGTCTTTTCTCTCGTTTCGTCCACTTTAGAAGCCTCCTTCTTCCTCGGTTTCATAAAGAAGTGACTCTAAATCCATGAAATCTCCGAGTTCACGCATAACCTTGATCTCATCCCCTTCTTTGATATCTCCGGATGCGATCTCAACATAGTAATCGTTTGAAGTTCCGACAGTGATCATGATCTTATCAAATGAACCTTCCGCGTTCTTTTTCTCGACAAAAGGTGCTTCATTCTCATCGTACTGAACCGCGTCAAACGGTACGGTCAGAGTGTTTGGAGTTTCGTTTAGTATAATGCTTAACTTGGCCGTCATATCAAGCCTTAAGTTATCGTTTTTGGTATCTATCGAAACAAGGACTCTGTATACAACATTGTTGCCACCCGGAACCGCTCTCGGGGAAACCTCGATAACTTTACCGTTTAATATCTCATCGCCGGTACCGTTTGTCTTAATGACCGCTTTCTGCCCGACTTTGATCTTGCTGATCTCATACTCATCGATAAGTGTTTCAACTTCATATGAAGACGTATCTTCGATGGTAAGAATGGGGTTTCCCATATAAGTATCATCCGTTGTTAAACTGATGGATGTGACGATACCCGATGCGGGCGCATATACATTGCAGGCGGCTATCATTTCTTCCACATCCGCAACCGTCTTCTCTGCTGCGGTTACCGTGTTGTCCTTTGAAATGCTCGCGGAGTTAACGGTGTCCTTACCTGATGCGATCAGTGATGCCGCTTTCCTGTCGGCGTCTTCATTGGCCTGCTTGAGCTGGTCGTATGTCCCTTCGATCTGATTTATCTGAGTCACGCACTGATTGTAATTTGCAAGGTGCTGTGCCGAAGCTGACTGAGCTGCCGAATATGCTGCGGTAGCCGAGTCAAGTTCCGCTTTTGCTGCGGTAAATGCGTTTGTGGCATCCACAAAATCGCTTCCCGATACGTCCGGGGAATTAAGTGCCGCCGAAGCCGCTGCGACCTTTTGGGTAGCGGTTTGCACAGCCTGCTCGTATTTTTTTTCTTCTTCAAGCGCATGCCAGTACTGATCGTATGCCTGATTCTTTAAAGCTTCGTAATCTTCGACCTCTTTCTTGGCATCGCTTAACTTCTTGTCGTTTCTTTCCTTGGTGATATCCGCATCCGCTTTGGTCTCATTTAACGATCTGCTGGCGGAATTAAGTGTGATGTTTGCGCTCGCCTTGGTATTCTTAAGTGCGTGATTTGCTTCTTCAAGCTGTTTTTCAAGTTCATCCGTGTAAAAAGAACACAACAGGTCTCCTTCGTTAACGTGATCACCCACGGAAACATTTATGCTTTTCACCTTTACCTTACTGACTTCGGCGCTTACGGGATGCGAAGCCTTGCTGATCACGGTACCGCTTGCAGCAACGACTTCCGAAAGATCGCGTTTTTCCGCCACTACCGTTTCATACTGCATTGCGGCAAGCATCTTTTGTGCCTCTTTCATTGCACGGTTGATAAAGACCGTTATGCCTATGATGATGGCTGCGATCACGCACAAAACTATGATCCCGACTTTGTGTCTTGCAAAAAAGTTCTTTTTCTTCATGATACTGTCCCCTTATGATCTCCTGAAATCGGCCGAATGTATGCACATCAGCGAATTTCATTAATTATTTATCGTTTATCGATAACTAATATATACGCTTAAGATTCGTTTGTCAACAAATATTTATCGTTTTTCGATAAATTTAAGATTTGGGCCCACGCAGGTGGCAGAAAAAGATCATAACAAAAAGACCGGAAGCTTTTGCTTCCGGCCTTTGACTTTACATCATATTGTTAAAAAGCCTTTACCTCGTCTGTTGTCACGAAGTCAAGATTGAGAAGTTTGATGGCTTCCATAGCCGCTTCTTTGTCGGCAGGCTTGATGACTATGCAGGCGTTTTCGTCTTTGGTAGAAAGTGCATACATATATTCTATCGAAATTCCCGCATCGGATATCGTCTTAACAACACCCTGTAACGAACCTACGGTATGAGGAAGTTTGATCGCCATCACATCCGTAAGATGTGCGGAAAAACCTGCTTTTTTAAGAGCCTCTTTGGCTCGTTCGGCGTCAGCGACTATCATTCTGAGCACACCGTAATCGCTTGAATCCGCAAGGCTTAATGATACGATATTGATGTTTTCCTCTTTGATGACTTCGAGTGCCGACTGTAAACGTCCCGCACTGTTTTCAAGAAATACCGAAACCTGTTTGATCAGCATATAATCCCCCTCCTAACTTAATCAAATACACGTTTGTCGATAACATGAACACTCTTGCCCTCATGGCGGTCAAGTGTCTTGGGTTCAATGAGCTTAACCTTAACGGCGATACCGATAGCCTGCTTGAGCACGCCTTCGATCTTTTTGGTGAGTTTCTCAAGTTCCTTGATCTCATCGGAGAAGAAACGTTCCTCGACTTCAACCTGAACCTCTACGGTATCAAGGTTGCTTACACGGTCGACAATGATCATGTAATGAGGAAGTGTTCCCGACATTTCAAGAAGAGCGGCTTCGATCTGCGACGGGAATACGTTAACACCGCGTAAGATGAGCATGTCATCCGAGCGGCCCTTAAATCTTGAAATACGCGCTGTTGTACGTCCGCATTCACAAGGAGTTCTGTCAATACTTGTAAGATCCTTGGTACGATAACGGATGAGCGGAATACCTTCTTTGGTAAGTGTTGTGAATACAAGTTCTCCTTCTTCACCGTCGCCCACAGGCTCGAAAGTCTTGGGAGAAATGATCTCGGGCAGGAAATGATCTTCCTGAACATGGAGACCTTTATGGAATTCACAATCGCAGGCAACACCCGGTCCCATGATCTCCGAAAGACCGTAGATATCATGACAGTTCACATGAAGCTTTTCTTCTATCTGCAGTCTCATCTTTTCTGTCCAGGGTTCCGCACCGCATACTGCCGTACGAAGTTTGATCTTATCAAGATCGCCGCCTTCGATTATAGTTTCCGCGATATGAAGAAGATACGACGGTGTACACATGATGCCGGTAACGCCGAAATCCTTCATCATGGTGATAAGTTTTTTGGTGTTACCCGTAGACATGGGAACAACGGTCGCTCCTGTATTCTCAACGCCATAATGTGCACCGAGTCCTCCGGTGAAAAGTCCGTATCCGTATGCGACCTGCACGATATCGTTTTTGCCGACGCCGCACATGGAAAGTGCACGGGATACGCACTCCGACCATGTATCGATATCTCTTCTTGTATAACCTACTACGGTTGCCTTACCGGTAGTGCCGCTCGATGCATGAATACGCACGATCTCAGACTGAGGAGCGGCGAACAGGCCGAAAGGATATGTATCTCTTAAATCGTCTTTGGTGGTATAAGGGAGTTTTGAAAGATCCTCAAGTCCTCTTATATCGCCGGGCTCTAAGCCCTTTGCCTGCATTTTTTTACGATAGTATTCCACATTGTGGTATACATAGTTGACAACTTTAACTAAACGTGCACCCTGCAGGACGCTCATTTCGTCCCGCGACATACATTCTTTGGATTCGTTCCATATTTTGTTCATATCTTTATCCTCGCATTCTTAACTTAAGTTACAGCGGGACAATAAACACCCGGGCAGGAAATCCCAGTTAAATCCCTGCTCGGGACCTAAAACTCGAACCCTTTGATAAATGCCTGTTTGTTGATATCGATCGTTTTGGGCGGAACGGTCTTCTCGATCACGTCCAGCCACTGCTCTTTTGTGAAATTCATATACTTGGCTGCCATTCCGAGCACGATTATGTTAAACACTCTGGGATTGCCCATCTTTAAGGCTTCTCCCTGGGCATCTATCGAATAAACTTTATATTTTTTGCTGAGACCTTCAATAATATCGGCGGGATATTCGGCCGCTCCGGTAACTACCGGCATCGGATCGATCCTCTGGTCGTTTACTATAAGCACTCCGTCGGGTTTAAGGAAATGAGCGTATCTTAATGCTTCAAGCCTTTCAAATGCTATCAGCACATCCGCGCATCCCTCTTCCACTATGGGCTCCGCAACCTTTTCACCGTATCTTACATAAGTAACGACCGAACCGCCGCGCTGGGCCATTCCGTGTACTTCGGACAATTTTACGTCATATCCTGCGGTCAGCATTATCGAACCGAGTATCCTGCTGGTAAGGAGTGTTCCCTGTCCGCCGACACCGACGATCATAATATTCTTTGTTTCCATATCTCCCTACCTCTCTGTCTTTTCAATAGCATCAAACTTACACATCTGCATGCAAAGTCCGCAGCCGTTACACATCGTTGCATCGATCGAAACGGTACCGTCCGCGTTTTTGGTAAGTGCGGGACATCCCGGTCTTAAACATGCGCCGCACTTCTTACACTTCTCGGAAACGGGCTTACATACATAAGGGAACTTAAGTCCTTTGAGAAGTGCGCACGGAGCCTTGCATATTACAACGCTTACCGCATCGCGGTTAACTTCTTCCCTGATGACCTTTGTAAGCGCTTCCTGATCGTAAGAATCAACTTCAACAACATTGTCGATCCCCATGGACTTGCAAAGGTTATAAATATCTATTGCATAAGTAGGCTCACCCATTAAAGTCTTGCCCGTAGCGGCGTGATCCTGGTGTCCGGTCATACCCGTAGTTGAATTATCAAGTATGAGTACGGTACCGGTAGCCTTGTTGTATACCATGTTCATGAGCGAATTAACGCCGGTATGCAGGAATGTGGAATCACCGATAACGGCTACCCAGTCCTTTATGAACTCACGGCCTCTTGCTTTTTCCATTCCGTGAAGAGTGGAGATCGAAGAGCCCATGCAGACTGCGGTATCCACGACGTTCAAAGGTGCGATGGCACCGAGAGTATAACAGCCGATATCGCCGGCTGCGTGGATCTTTAAGTTCTTAAGTGCGGTATATACGCTTCTGTGAGGACATCCGGGACAAAGTATCGGAGGTCTTGCGGGTACATCCGCAGGATCGTCAAACGAAACGCTTCCGTTAAGCACCTTTCTTAACATATTGGCGCTGTATTCGCCCTGAACGGTAAATACTTCCTTGCCGATACATTCAATACCCATTGCCCGTACCTGTTCTTCGATAACAGGTTCGAGTTCCTCGAAAATATAGAGTTTTTCAACGCTTGCGGCAAATTCCTTTATAAGGTTCTTAGGAAGCGGGTTGACAAGACCAAGCTTTAATACGCTTGCATCGGGGCAGACTTCCTTGACATACTGATAAGCTATACCACTTGTTATAAAGCCGATCTTGTTATCGCCCTTTTCTATCCTGTTTATGGAAAAAGAAGATGCGTCGTCAGCCATCTTTTTAAGGCGCTCCTCTACATACACATGACGCTTCTTGGCCATTCCGGGCATCATGACATTTTTCATGGCATTGCGTTCGTAGGGCTTGTCGGGAATCTCTTTTCTTTCTTCAAGCGTAACAAGACCCTGAGAATGTCCGAGTCTTGTGGTAGTACGCATGATGATCGGTGTATCGTACTGTTCGGAAAGATCGAATGCGATCTTGATAAAATCCTTGGCTTCCTGGGAATCCGAAGGTTCGATAACGGGAACCATGGATGCACGGCCGATCATTCTCGTATCCTGCTCATTCTGGGATGAGTAAAGACCGGGATCGTCGGCTACCACAACTACCATTCCGCCGTTTACGCCGATATATGAAACCGTATATAACGGGTCGCTGGCAACGTTTAATCCCACGTGCTTCATACTGCACATGGATCTCGCACCGCTCATGGATGCTCCGATGGCTACTTCGCAAGCCACCTTTTCATTGGGTGACCACTCACAGTAAACTTCCGGATAATTTACAAGGTTTTCACTGATCTCAGTACTGGGAGTTCCGGGATAAGCCGCGCTTACCTTTACTCCCGCTTCATATGCGCCCCTTGCAATGGCTGCATTTCCAAGCATTAATTTTCGTTCCACTTTTCTTTTTCCTTTTTCACTTTAGTACTTTAAATAGATGATAAATAATATACCATTCCGTTCGCAATTTGTAAACCTTTAGAAATCAACAATTTGCCGATACGTAAAAACAGGGATACCGCATGCGGTATCCCTGCAAGTAAATCGTATGACCGGTATTACTGGAACAGCTTCGTTACCAGTCCCTCTTCCTCTTCTTTTCTCTTTAAAAGAAGTGTCTGGTAATCATTTATCACTTCGTTCTTTTTCTGATCCGTGACCGCTTTGGAGATGTCGAGGTCTTCGATCTTACTGCGAGAAGAAAGAACATTTTCGGCAGTATTGAGATTGGACTTGTATGCATATTCAAGCGCATTTGTCTGTGATCCTATGTTGCTTCTGTTGGTGCTTACTCTTTCAAGTGCCTCATCGATCTTGGTAATATCAAAATCGGGTTTTGTTACGTCGTAATCTTCGATACCGAGAGCGTTTAACGTAGCGTTTTCCATCTGGATGCTCATGCCCTTTCCATCGGGATTGGCCGCAACTTCCATCGTCGCATAAGAACCGTCCAAAAGATTTTTCTCATTGTACTGAGTATCTCTTGCGATCTGCTCGATGCCTTCCATAAGACCGCTTATCTCAGTCTGGATCGCTTCCTTTTCCTCGGGTCCGTTAAGACCGTTGGAAGCCTTTACGCTTAACTCACGGATCCTCTGAAGATAATCGGTGATCTGATCGAGCGCTCCGTCAGAAACTTTGAGGCTGTCCTTGGCGTCGTTTATATTTTCGGCACCCTGATTAAGTGCTCTTTCCTCGGCTTCAAGTTTTTTGCCTATTGCAAGTTCCGATGCGCCGTCGGCTGCCTTGTTGATGGCTTTGCCGCTTGCTATATCCCCATAATTCCCAACTGACTGTATACTGCTCATTTCAGCTCCTTTCTGTGCGGCGCGCTTTGCGGCAACCGCTCTCATCGCCTTGACATCTTCGACCGCAATGTCTATAGCCGCAACCGTCTTGGGGTCCGGTATTTCGTTTTTGGCCATATACTGCTCAACAGATAACGGCATGGCAGGTTTGGCCATTGATACAGTTTCCGCTGCCATATTCACACTCCTTTGCCCTCATACGGGGACTTGTGCATAACTCCATAGGTGCAAATATTATAGCTCATTCTGACAATTATTGCAAGTGTTTTGAATTGTCAGATATTTTATGATTCTTCAGTGATCATGAGGCTTTCTTTCGTTTTCTTTTCCCTCATGAACATATCATATATACAGGGTACGACCACCAGAGTCATAAGTGTTCCGTATATCATACCTCCGATAACGACTATGGCAAGAGGTCTTGACATGTCCGCTCCCATCTTGGTGGAGAATGCCATCGTAAGAAGTGCAAGTATCGTGGTCATGGCGGTCATCAAAACGGGACGGAGTCTCGTAACGCCCGCATCCACGATCGCATCCTGTTTTGCAAGGCCTTCTGAGCGTCGCTGATTGATATAATCCACGAGCACGATACCGTTGTTGACTATGATACCGGACAGCATTACAAAACCGATCATCGCAACTATGCTGATCTCATACCCCGACATGAACAGCGCAAACAATCCGCCCGTGAATGCAAGAGGGATCGTAAACATGATGATGAACGGAGATCCCAGTGACTGGAACTGCGCTACCATGATAAGATATATGAACACAACCGCCAGCACGAGCATGAGAAGGAGCTGTTTTAACGCATCAACGATCATTTCGTTTTCGCCTTCATACTCTATTCGGCATCCCGCGGGAACATCGAGTTTGTCAATGGCCTTGTAAACGTCGTTTGATACAAAAGAAATGTTGTGGCCTTCGGCGATCGAAGCGGAAACGCTCACATATCTGGTCTGTCCCTTACGATTTATGGTCTGCATGCCCATTCCGTCTTCGAAATCGGCTATCTCCTTTAAAGCGACCGTTTCTTCTTTGCCGTCGTCATTGGTATATTTTATGGGAAGTTCCCTGATATCTTCGCGGTTTAATTTCTTGTCTGAATCGCTTTCCACATAAACCGAAATATCTTCGGTATCGGTTACCAAAGTCGTGGCAACCGAAGGATCTTTGAGCCTGTCATTTATCTGTGTAAACACCGTCGCCACGGTAAGTCCTTTAAGCGACGCTTTTTCCCTGTCGATGTGTACACGAAGTTCCGGATCGGCATTTTCTATACCGCCGGATACTTTATCGACTCCGTCGACTTTTTCCATTGTATGCATGACATCTTCGGCAACGGAATATATCTTATCGAGATCACGGCCCTTGACTTCTATCACGATACCGCTGCTGCCGAGCGCCGACATATCCATCGTAGCTGTCTCTACCGAAACATTTACACCTTCAAAGTCGCTTGCGAGCTCTTTGATCTTTGCCGCGAGTTCATCGGAGGAAAGTTTACGCTTCTCGGCAGTGGTGACATAGATAGTTGAATTACGCACCGTTTCGGCCGAAGTCGTTGCTCCCAGCAGATTAAGTGTTGATGAAGAAGCCATGGCACCGACATCGATCACGTCTTCAATTGAAGATAATCTCTCGACCATGATATCGGTCTGAGCCTTGACATCTGTAACACCCTTTTCTTCATCACCCGAAAGCGAAACCGTGATCTGAGGCGATTCCATCTCGGGGAAATATGCCATACCGTTTCGGTATGCAAGAAACGCCGAAAGCGCCAGAAGTACGATCGAAAGTCCCAGTACAACGGGCTTAAACTTAAGGCACAGCCTTAAGAATTTCTCGTAAGTTCCGTACATAAAGCCCTTCTTGCCTTCTTCGCGGGTTTTGATCTTTTTAAGCATCCCCGCCGCACACGCAGGCACAACGGTAAGAGCCACCACAAGGCTTGCCATCAGTGAAAAGGCTATCGTAAGTCCCATGTCCACAAACAGCTGTCTTGTAAGGCCTTCCGTAAACACTATGGGCAAAAATACGCTTACGGTGGTAAGAGTCGATGCAAGTATCGCACCCGCCACTTCGCGCGCTCCCTTGACCGCGGCTTCTTTTACATCCATTCCGAGGTTCCTTAAGCGGTATATGTTCTCGATAACGACGATGGAGTTGTCCACCAGCATTCCGACACCGAGCGCAAGGCCGGAAAGTGAAATGATATTAAGCGTAACGCCCGAAAAGTACATACATACGACTGCGGCGATAAGGCTCACGGGGATCGATATCGCTATGATGAGCGTAGGTCTTATGTCGCGTAAAAAGAAAATGAGTATGATGACCGCCAGCAGTCCGCCGATAAGTACATTTTCAAAGATCGTGTTCATGACAAGGTCGATATAAACGCCCTGGTCCATGAGCTCTATGATATCGACATCGCCGTATTGTTCCCTTAATTCATCAAATCTTGCCTTGATGGAATCAGAGACTGTACCGGTCGAATAACCCGTCTGCTTTTGTATGGAAAGAACGACACCGGTCTTGCCGTTTACGTTCGTATAAACCTTATCCTGGTTGGTGGTCATAAAGATGTCGCAGACATCACCGAGCGTGATCACTTCCGATTCACTCATGGGAAGCTTCAATATGACCATATCTTTTAACTGCTGCTCGGTAGAGGGCTTATCGCCGACTCTTATAAGATATGTGCTGTCGCCTTCGTCGACATAGCCGGCAGGCATCGAGAAGTTCTGTGCCATCAGTATCTTTGAAACCGTGTCCTTGGAAAGAGCGGCGGTCATATCTGCCTGTTTGAGCGCATCTTCTTTGGAATCTTCAAGCTCTTCTTTACCGTCTTCGATCTGTTCCTTGGCATCATCGAGCTGTTTTTTGGAGTCTTCGATCTTGGTCTTGCCTTCTTCGATCTGGGCTTTTGATACGGCAAGCTGATAGTCGGTAAGGTCAAGTTTGGCGGCACCGTTTGCAAATCCGATTATCGCTTCGGTCTCGCCGTTATACACCTGCAGTATTCCGGCATCGACTTTTGCAGTGGCTTCCGCGATCTGTGCAAGAGCGGCATTCTGAAGTGCCTTGTATTCATCAACGCTCATACCCATGGTGAGACCCGATATCTGATCGTCGATCTGCGCAACACCCGCATCGATCTGTGCAATCCCGTCATTGACCTGTGTAATGCCGTTTGCAAGTGCGTCCTTGCCGGCCTGATATTCCGCGGAGGCGAGATACCCGTTTATCACACCCGATACCACACCGTTAAGAGCCACAGAGCCTGCTGAGCTGTCAAAAGAAAGTCCCGCGTCGGCAAGCTGTGCATCTATAAGCGCCCCTATAGGAGTTGCGTCGAGCCCCGCTTTGATCATGCCAAGCTGTGCATCGGCCGTAGCGGCATCGATCGTTCCGCCCGAAAGTGCCGTAAATACACCGTTGATCTGGGTCGGCACCGTACCAAGCATCGTCTCCATCGCCGTAAGCTGTTGCTGCTGTGTCTCAAGCTGCTGTTTGGTCGCAACGAGTTCCGCACGTTTTGATGCAACTCCGCTTTTGGTCTCGACAAGCTTGTCAAGCGTGGTGAGGTTTGTTGTAATGCTTGTCTTGGCTGCCTCAAGATCGGCTTTTGCCGTTAAGAGTTCAAGCTTGGCCTGTGCCAGCTGTTCGGCGGTTGCTTCCTGCTTGTCGGTCAACTCGTTTCGTCCCTTGTCGACCTCTTTCTGGGCGTCGTTTATCTTCTTTTCGTTTTTCTTTATTTCCGCCTCGGCATCGGCTAAGCCTTTTTCACCGTCCGCGATCTCTTTTTCACCGTCTGCGATCTTTTCGTAGGCTTCATCAAACTTATCGTTTATGAGCACTTCCATGCGTTTGTTGACGGCATCTATTTTCTTTTCCGAAATAACGGCATGCAGGCTTTCCTCGATCAGACCGTTTTCATTGACACTTGCAACACCCTCGATACTTTCGATCTCGGGGGTGATATATTCTTCGGTAAATCTGCCCGCTTCGGCCGGTGTCATATCATCGATACCTACCGCGGCAATCATGGTGGGCAGCATATTGGGATTCAGTTTCATGATCATGGGCGTGGCCACTTCATCGGGCCAGTACCCTTCAAGTCTGTCGAGACTTTCACGCATGTCAAGTGAAACGGAATCCATATTTGTCTTCTGGGAGAATTCAAGGATGACCACGGAATAATTTTCCGCAGACATGGAACGTATCTCTTCGATATTTGAGATGGTTGCCATCGATGCCTCGACAGGTGTGGTGACAACGGTCTCGACGGTCTCCGGGCTTGCTCCGGGATAGGCCGTCATGATAACAACATAAGGAAGATTGATGTCGGGCAAAAGGTCTGCCGACATCTTGGTAAACGATACAAAACCGAGTACCAGTATTAAGATAACGCCGACCAATACGGTATACGGCTTTTTAACGCTTAATCCCGAGAGCATAAAACCTCATTTCACGCCTATTCCGCTCTTCAAAAGGGGCAGGCCGAACAACTCTTTCAACAATTCGCTACCATTTTATATACAAATATAAGCATAATCAAATTAAAAAAGAATAAAATCGCAGTCAAGACTGCGATTTTATTCCAAAATCATTTAAATCTTACATTCATATAAGAGATGATCTCTTCGACACACCTCTCAAATCCGAGCTTTGAACTGTTAAGGCACAGGTCGTAATTGCGCGCATCGGTCCATTCGCGGCCGGTGTGACGCTTGTAATACTCTGCTCTTTCTTTGTCGATATGCGCGATGTACTTCTCAAGTTCCTTTTCACTCATCGAGTGCTTTTTGGCAGCCTGTTCCATCAAGAAGTCATGAGGAGCATGCACAAATACGCTCAGTACATTATCACGGTCTCTTAATATGTAATCGGCCGCGCGCCCGATGATTATGCATGATTCCTTGTCGGCAAGTTCTCTTATGATCTTGGCCTGGATATTAAACAGGTTTTCTTCGGAAGTATAATTGGGGTCCGAAGGAGCCAGAACGTCATCTCCGTATTTAGCCTTTTTGAGCCCTTTGAACAGGCCTTTTGAATGTTCATCGGCATTGGCAAAGAGGGAAATGTTGATCCCGCTTTCCTCGGAGGCCTTGAGAATAAGGTCTTTGTTGTAATATTCCACTCCCAGTTTCTTGGAAAGCATCTCTCCTATCGTCTTACCGCCGCTGCCGTACTGACGCGCGATGGTTATCACAAATTTATCCATATTCCTCCTATTCTCCAAGATATGCCTTCTTGATGGCATCATTGTTCATGAGTTCACCTGCGTCGCCCGATAATACGATATTACCGGTCTCAAGCACGTATGCGCGGTCTGCGATCGACAATGCCTTTTTGGCATTCTGTTCGACCAGTAAAACGGTCGTGCCCTGTGCGCTTACTTCACCGATGATATCAAATATCTCATTTACAAAAATGGGTGAAAGACCCATGGACGGCTCATCCATCAGTATGATGGAGGGATGACTCATCAGGGCTCTGCCCATTGCAAGCATCTGCTGCTCACCGCCCGATAAGGTTCCCGCGATCTGGTTTTTACGTTCCGCAAGTCTTGGAAAGCGCTTATAAACCATTTCAAGAGTTTCTTCTATCTCTTTTTTGTCTTTACGGGTATAGGCACCCATCTTAAGATTCTGAAGAACGCTGAGCTGCTGGAATACTCTTCTTCCCTCGGGAACATGAGCCATTCCCATAGAAACGATCTTGTGTCCCGGCATACCTGTTATGTCGGTACCTTCAAATGTGATCTTTCCCGATGTCGGAGCGATAAGTCCGCTCACCGTATGAAGGATCGTGGTCTTGCCGGCTCCGTTGGCGCCGATAAGCGCTATGACTTCGCCCTTGTTAACTTCAAAATCTATTCCTTTGATGGCTTCGATCACGCCGTAATGAACGTGGAGGCCTTCTACTTTAAGCATAGCCATAATGATCTCCTCCTATTCACCCAAATACGCCGTGATAACTTCGGGATTGTTAAGAACTTCGGAGGTCTTTCCTTCGGCAAGTATCCGTCCGAAGTTAAGAACCGTAAGTCTTTCGCATATTCCCGATACAAGTTTCATGTCATGCTCGATAAGCAATATGGTAATATCGAACTTTTCTCTTATAAATGAGATCGTCTCCATCAGTTCGGCCGTTTCGTGAGGATTCATGCCGGCTGCGGGCTCGTCAAGCAGCAGAAGTTTCGGATTTGTGGCAAGAGCACGCGCGATCTCAAGTTTCCTCTGTTTACCGTAAGGAAGCTGGGAAGCCTTTAAATCGGCTGAAGCGTCAAGATCGAACACTTTTAACAGCTCCATTGCTTTTTCATCCATTTCC
>CACYCC010000132.1 GCA_902772805.1 uncultured Lachnospiraceae bacterium
CGCTTAAGACCGATACCCGAACTTAACGATTCAAACTTCATGCGAAGATCTTTCGGAGAGCGAGTGGCCATGAATGCGCCTATTCAGGGTACTGCGGCAGATATTATGAAGATTGCCATGATCAACATATTTGATCGTCTTAAGCGGGAAAATTTAAGATCAAAGCTTATAATACAGGTTCATGATGAAGTTCTGCTGGAAGTTTACGAGGATGAAAAAGAAAACGTCATGAAACTTGTGGAAGAAGAGATGAACAATGCGGCATCTCTTAAGGTAAAACTCGAAGCCGATGTTAATTCGGGCAATAACTGGTTTGAGGCTCATTAATGATCTCTGTAGGTATTACGGGCGGTGTCGGTGCCGGAAAATCCGAAATAATCGAATATTTAAGAAAAAATACAAATTGCAGGATTCTTCTTGCAGACAGGTATGCCGAAGAACTTGAAAAACGCGGTAACGTTTGTTATGAACCGCTTGTTAAACTGCTGGGGACGGATATTCTCGGCGAAGATCTTGAAATAGACCGCAAAAAGATGGCTGCTAAGATGTTCGGTGATCCCGAGATCACAAAAGCCGTTAATGATATTGTCCATCCTGCCGTCAAAGAAGGTATCCTTGAAATGATATCAAGATACCGTGAAGAGAATGAGATAGATTTTTTCTTTTTGGAAGCGGCTCTTTTGATCGAATGCGGTTACAAAAACATACTGGATGAGATATGGTATGTTCATGCCGATGTGGAAATTCGAAAAGAACGACTCAAAAAATCCAGAGGTTATTCTGACGAAAAGATAGATAAAATTCTTGCAAGTCAGCTGGATTCTGCAAGTTTTATTGCAAATGCAGATTTTGTTATATACAATTCGGAGAGTTTAGAGAATTCTTATCGTCAAATCGATAAACATTTAAACATGTATAAAAATGCAGGAGAAAAATGACATGAAATCCAAACCCGAAAATGAACAATATGTATTCGGTCTGGACATCGGTACCAGGAGCGTGGTAGGTACGGTCGGTTATCGTATCAATGCCGACAAGTTTGCGGTATGCACCCAGTATGTCAAAGAACATGAGACGCGTGCCATGCTTGACGGACAGATCCATGATATAGGAAGGGTTGCCAATACCATCAAAGAAGTTAAAGAAGCCTGCGAAAAGAATCTCGGGATTGAATTAAACCGGGTTTGTATTGCCGCCGCCGGTCGTGTACTCAGAACCCTCGATACTCATATCGATATGATCTTTGAAGATGAACGCGAGACAAAATCCGAAGATATTGCCAATCTTATGAGTCTGGGCATCGAAAAAGCCTACAGAGAATTTAACGAAAAAGAACATTCTGATATCAAGTTTTATTGTGTGGGCTATTCGGTAATAAAGTATTATCTGAACGGAAATCCCATAAGCAACCTCTTGGGACATAAGGCCAGACAGATCTCCGCCGATATTATTGCGACATTCCTTCCCGATGATGTAGTTGACGGTCTTTACAGATCTGTGGAACTTGCCGGACTTGAAGTTGCAAATCTGACACTTGAGCCTATCGCGGCAATAAGTGTTGCGATTCCCGAAAAATACAGAATGCTCAACATTGCTCTTGTTGATGTTGGAGCAGGTACTAGTGATATTTCAATAACCCGCGACGGAAGTATCGTGGCATACGGAATGATCCCCATGGCCGGTGACGCACTTACTGATGTCATTGCTCAGCACTGCCTTGTCGATTTTGATATGGCGGAGAAGATAAAGCGCGATTCCGATACGGAAGAAAAGATAGATTATGTGGATATAATGGGTATTCCTCAGATTATTTCAAAAGACGAAGTTCTGGAAATACTTAAAGATACAATAGACGAAGAAGCTTCCAAGGTTGCCGCGGAGATCAAACGCCTTAACGGCGATAAGCCCGTCAGCGCGGTATTTGTGGTAGGCGGTGGCGGAATAATAACAGGTTATACCGAAAGACTTTCCAAAGAACTCGGGCTTGTCAAAGAAAGAGTGGCATTAAGAGGCCGTGAGGTGATGGGACGGATCGAATTTGAGGATCCCAACGCCGATAAGAGCTCTTTGATGGTAACTCCTATAGGTATATGTCTTAACTACTACGAACATAATAACAATCTTATATATGTTTCCTTTAACGGAAAGCGCATGAAGATGTATGACAACGGTCATGTAAGCGTTGTTGATGTTGCCATGCAGGCCGAATTCCCGCATGACGGACTGTTTCCTAAACGCGGCAAAGCTCTTACATACAGTGTTAACGGCAAGTCAAAGATCGCAAAGGGCGAACTTGGCGAAGCTGCCGAAATAACCGTTAACGGTAAGCCCGCAGACCTTACCGAGCCGGTAAAGATGAATGATAAGATAGTTATCAAAGAGTCTACCGCGGGTGTAAGGGCACGTATAAGGGTTGAAAATCTCAATGAATTCAAAGAAGGTTTAAGCCTTAAAGTTAACGGAAAGACCGTAGAACTTACAAGACCGGTATTTTGTAACGGAAAACCGGTAAATCCCGATTATGAGATAAAAGAAGACGATCGTATAGAGATTCACGATGCCTGCACAGAGGAACAGTTAAAGGATATCCTTGGTGATTATTCTTATGAATCCGACGAAGAGCCGGATTCGTATGACGATCTTCCCGAAGATGACGGTGAATATGCTGTCCGTCAATCGTCCGAAGAGTCTTCGGAAACGGAGGATGAAAGCAAAGACGATAATAAAAAAACACACGTTTCTAATAAGCCCGGTCTTACCATGACTATATTTGTCAACGATGAACCTGTGGTTTTATCGGGAAAACCCGATTATGTCTTTGTCGATGTATTTGATTTTATAGACTTTGATCTTTCAAAGCCACAGGGAAAAGCGGTGATCACGCTTCATAACGGAAAACCCGCTCAATATGTGGATCCTCTTAAAGAGGGAGATAAATTAACGATAAGCTGGAAGGATTGATAGTAAAATGAGATTTTTGTCGATTGCCAGCGGATCGTCAGGCAATTGTCTGTATGTGGGTTCGGATACAACACACATACTTGTTGATACAGGTATAAGTTTAAAAAGAACGGAAGCAGGTCTTAACGGGATCGGGCTTAAGACATCGGAAATAGATGCCATTTTTATAAGTCACGAGCATTCGGATCATATAGGGGGTCTGGGTGTTATCGCAAGAAAATACGGGATACCGATCTATGCATCTAAAGGCACCATAAGCGGCATAAAATCAGGCTCCTACGGAAAAGACATAGATGTCGCTTTATTTAATGAGATAAGTGCCGACAATAAAGTTATGATCAAAGATATCTGTGTGAATCCCATGAGGATCTCTCATGATGCGCTCGAACCTCTCGCAATGAGATTATCGTGTGACGGCAAAAAGATCGGGATCGTTACAGACCTTGGTACTTATGACGATTATACTGTCGGGTCGCTTATGGGTCTTAACATGATATTGTGTGAAGCAAATCACGATATCAGAATGCTGGAGACCGGTCCGTATCCCTATCCGCTTAAAAGAAGGATACTGTCCGATCGCGGACATCTTTGCAACGAAGCCGGCGGAAGGCTCATTTCGAGTATCTTAAACGACAACATTGAGCATATAATACTCGGACATCTGAGCAAAGAAAACAATATGCCGGAGATAGCGTACAATACGGTTAGGCTTGAGATCGATGCCGCAGACAATCAATATGCTTCAAATGATTTTGAGATAACGGTTGCCAAACGTAATGAACCGCTTGGCGTTATTGAATTATAGTAACGGAGGAAATACATCAATGAAAAAAACAATCATTACCGTTGTAGGTAAGGATACGGTCGGAATAATCGCAAAGACCTGTACATATCTTGCTGACAACAATATCAATATACTTGATATCAGCCAGACGATAGTTTCGGATTATTTTAACATGATGATGATAGTCGATATGAACAAAGCCACCAAGAAATTCGGAGTGGTAGCCGATGAACTCGAAGAACTCGGAAAAAGCATAGGCGTTATTATCAAATGTCAGCAGGAAGACATTTTTAATTCAATGCACAGGATATAGGTATTAAGAGAAATGATCAATATATTTGAAGTAAACGAAACAAATGACATGATAGAAAAGGAGAATCTTGATGTCAGAACGATCACGCTCGGCATAAGTCTCCTTGACTGTTGCAGTGAGGATGTTGATAAGACCTGTGACAAGATCTATGAGAAGATCACTCACAAGGCTGAAAAACTTGTATCCGTCGGTGAAGATATTTCCCATGAATTCGGCATTCCGATAGTAAATAAGCGTATTTCGGTAACGCCCGTTTCTTTAATCGGAGCTTCTTCTTGCCGGTCGACGGATGATTTTGTTAAGATCGCAAAAACGCTTGACAGAGCAGCTTCTACGGTAGGCATAAATTTCCTGGGCGGTTATTCGGCACTTGTTTCGAAAGGCATGACCTCTGCCGATGAAATGCTGATAAGATCGATCCCCGAAGCATTATCGACAACCAATCTTGTATGTTCATCGGTAAATCTGGGATCTACCAAAACCGGCATAAACATGGACGCCGTAAGGCTGATGGGAGAGATCATCAAAGAAACCGCGGAAAAGACACGGGATAACGATTCGATAGGATGCGCAAAGCTTGTGGTATTCTGTAATGCTCCGGATGACAATCCCTTTATGGCCGGTGCGTTTCACGGTGTGACAGAAGCCGATTCCATTATCAATGTCGGCGTAAGCGGTCCGGGAGTTGTCAAATATGCTCTTGAAAAAGTAAGAGGAGAGTCATTTGAAGTTTTATGCGAGACTATCAAAAAGACTGCATTTAAAGTTACGAGAGTCGGTCAGCTGGTTGCAAGGGAAGCATCGAACATGCTGGGCGTTCCTTTCGGGATCGTAGATCTTTCGCTTGCTCCGACTCCAGCGATCGGTGATTCCGTTGCCGATATTTTGTGTGAGATAGGACTCGAACATGCAGGTGCGCCTGGTACTACGGCGGCACTTGCTCTTTTAAACGATCAGGTTAAGAAAGGCGGTGTTATGGCATCGTCTTATGTCGGCGGTTTAAGCGGCGCATTTATACCTGTCAGTGAAGATCAGGGAATGATTGATGCCGTTAACGCAGGAGCTCTTACTCTTGAAAAGCTTGAAGCCATGACATGTGTTTGCTCCGTAGGTCTTGATATGATAGCCATACCGGGCGATACAAAGGCTACAACCATTTCCGGTATTATTGCCGATGAGATGGCAATAGGCATGGTCAATCAAAAGACGACCGCCGTAAGACTAATCCCGGTTATCGGTAAAGGCGTGGGAGAGAAGGCAGAGTTTGGCGGGCTGCTGGGATATGCCCCGATTATGCCGGTTAACGGTTTTTCGTGTGATGCATTTGTTAACCGTACCGGACGGATCCCCGCTCCGATACATAGTTTCAAGAACTGATAACAATACGAAAATATATAATAAAAGTCCGGATCCATTGTGAATCCGGACTTTTTCTTTTGCCCTCACAGATATGTATTTAAGGCCTGTCAAATTGTGCCTCACAAAGTCTTAAAAGCTTAATGAGCGGTACTATCAATATACCGACTATAAGATTGCTTACTCCGTGTACGACATCCCATGGCAGTCCCGCAATGATCCATGCTATCGTTTTTTGAAAATCCAGATGAAATGCAAGGGCCTGATACGGCGCATATAATGTTCCGTACATAAATCCGTGCAGAGAGCAAATGACCATATATACTACAGGTTCTATGAACTTATTCATTTTCCGGGGGAGTAACATCGTCATTCCCCATAAAACGGCCCATATATAAAGATATGGATACCACCATATTCCGAACCCGTTAAACATGCCTGTCAGAAATATGAATACATACATCGGAAACAGAGCTTTAAAACGGTATACAACAGTCATTGCGACAATAAAAACGCCGATCAGATGAACGTTTGGCATAAATTCCATAATCTGTTTGGAAATATACATAACAGCGCCGAGCATTCCGAATATAACGATCTCCCGGATCGAGAGGACCGGCTTTTTGTTTGTCATTATTCTACCTTTAATGCGTATGCTGCGCCATCCTCGATATCGGTCGAATCAACACCTGTCATGGCATATTCGCCGTTGATATAGAATGCCCAGTAGGTTCCGTCGACATCGAAATCGGCTGTAACACCGTTTACGCATTTAACATAAAGACCGTATTCGCTGTCATCGCCTGCAATTATCTCGTTGGCAAGAAGTGCAGCACCGACAGTAGTCTCATCTGTTTTAACGGTAATGTTTACAGCGCTTGCATCTTTGGGAACGATCTCAAGTTTGAATGAGGTTGCACCTTTTCCTACAGTGTCACCGTCTTTACAAATGATCGTTGAGTAAGGACCCTCGGATCTCTTAGCTTTTCCGCATCCTGCAGCGGAAAGTGTCATTGCCGCAATTAACACGCCCGCAAGAAGAAGGGAAAGACATTTTTTTAAAGAAATGTTTTTCATTGTTTTTCTCCTTTTATATTGAATTTTAAAAGATGGCGTTTTTTCAGCGGTGCTCGCACTGTATTAAAAAACTTGCTGCATCCATCAAGGCAGGGTGCCGGGTATTTCGACTCAATGCATTTTTTCACCTTCTCAGGAAATAATCCCAATGGCTTGTCCTTATGTTGCGGCATAAGCAAGAAAAAACGTTGTGCATTTCACGGCGGCGGGCCCGTTCGGGAGTTTCACCCGATTCCCACGTACACCTATGATAAAATAACAGTTTTTGTTATTTTTTTCAATGTATGATATAATACAAAAAACATAGGAAATTCAGTATATTTTTAGATAATTACCTGAATATCACACACGGAGGTTATGATATGTACGATTTTTTGGAATCAATTAAAGAAGAAGCCGGATTTTCCGTAAGAGAACTTATTTTATCGGTATTGTGCGGTTTACTGCTCGGTCTTGTAGCCGGGATACTTATCGGTTCACGCAAGAATCGTCCCGCTAAACTTCCAAAGAGAGTATACATAAAGGCCGATAAGCCCGATAACGAAGGATTTATCCTTAATCCCGAAGATTACGACTGAAACGTTTTGGGATAAGACCGGATGGTTTATCAGAGACTAAAAAGGTAACCGGTGCAGATCATAATGTCTGCAAACCGGTTACCTTTTGTTGTTTTATCGATCGATCATTGACGTCACACAGAATTACTGTTATTCTGCAACGCTGTACTTGTCTCCGAGCTCTGCGATCGTCTGATCGTCAAGCATTTTCTGAATGGAAGCATTGATCTTGTTTAAGAGTTCGGTGTTTCCTTTCTTAACTGCGATACCGTATTCTTCGTTTTCGAATGCGGATTCATCTTCAACAATGATAAGACCCGGATTGTCGGCAACATACTTGGCTGCGGTTGCGGAGTCGATAACAACGGCATCACATTTGCCGTTTACAAGCTCCATGATACATTCGGTTCCCTTTTTAAAGGATTCATAGTTAAGGCCGAGATCGATGATAACGGTCTCACCGGTATAACCCTGAACTACAGCCACAAACTTATCGGAAAGATCGGCTGCGCTCTTGATACCGGATTCGGGCTTTGTAATGATGACCTGTGTTGCTCTGTAATAAGGGATTGAGAAATCAACGGATTCGGCTCTTTCTTCGGTGATCGTCATACCTGCGATGACTGCGTCGACCTGACCGTTCTGAAGAGCAACGAGTAATGAGTCGAATTCCATGTTTTCGATAGATACATCCATGTTGTTGTCTTCACCGATCTTTTTGGCGATGGCGATATCGATACCGTCATATTCACCGATAACGCCGTTTGCGGCAATGAACTCAAAAGGCGGGAATTCTGCATTGGTACCGAATTTGATGGAACCCGATCCGCCGCCGCATCCAGTAAGTGCTGCCATGGCAAGGATCGATACCATAGCCATAGCCATGATTTTTGTTAACTTTTTCATATTTTTATCCTCCGTATAAATATAATAAAAGGTACTAAGACCGATTATTCAGATCAAAGATTCAGAACTTTGCTAAGGAAGAGCTTGGTGCGTTCATTTTGAGGGTTGTCGAATATTTCGGCGGGAGAACCGCTTTCCATAATTATACCCTGGTCCATAAAAAGAACACGGG
Source organism: uncultured Lachnospiraceae bacterium (assembly GCA_902772805.1). Taxonomy (GTDB): domain Bacteria; phylum Bacillota; class Clostridia; order Lachnospirales; family Lachnospiraceae; genus UBA1258. Next base: position 8,127 of record CACYCC010000132.1, read on the forward strand.
TGGCAACTTCTCTTGCAAATCCCATTTCATGTGTAACGATAACCATTGTCATACCGGATCTTGCCAGATCCTTGATAACGTCTAAAACTTCGCCGACCATTTCGGGGTCGAGGGCGGAAGTGGGTTCGTCAAAAAGCATGATCTCGGGGTCCATTGCAAGCGCTCTTGCTATGGCAACACGTTGCTTTTGTCCGCCGGATAAAGAAGCGGGATATGATTCCGCTTTATCTTTAAGCCCGACTCGTTCAAGAAGCTCATAGGCTCTCTTTACGGCGTCTTCTTTGGACATTTTGTTAAGAAGAGTCGGTGCGAGAGTGATATTGTCGATGATCTTTAGGTGAGGGAAAAGGTTAAACTGCTGGAATACCATCCCCATTTTCTGTCTAATCTTGTTTATATCGGCTTTGGGAGAGTTTATAAGCTCGTCGTCGACATAGATCTCGCCTTCGGTTACATCTTCCAAAAGATTAAGGCAGCGCAAAAATGTGCTTTTGCCCGAACCGGAAGGTCCTATAACGGCAACGACTTCACCTTTTTCAATATGTTCGTTTATTCCTTTTAAGACTTCGAGTTTATCAAAGTTTTTCTTTAGATCAACAACTTTTATCATAGATGATTTACCTTATTTCGGAAGCGCGTAAACGCTTTTCAATATATTTAAGGCCGATATTCAAGACCTTGATGATAACATAATAAATAATGGCTGTGGCAAACAACGGTGCGAAGGGGATAAAAGTGGCACTTTTTATAAAGTCACCGGCTTTTTGTATGTCCATAAGGCCTACATATCCGACGATCGCCGTTTCTTTGATAAGTACGATAAATTCATTACAAAGAGCCGGGAATATATTTTTGATAGCCTGAGGAAGAACTATCTTGACCATGGTCTGTTTGGCGTTTAAACCAAGCGACCTTCCGGCTTCGGTCTGACCTCTGTCTATCGAAAGAATGCCGGCTCTTATGATCTCGGCAACATATCCGCCCGAATTAATGCCGAATGCGATAGCGCATATTATCCACTTTTCCCATCTGATGGCTGCAAATACAACGAAGTAGATGAGCATCAGCTGCGTTACCGAAGGAGTTCCCCTGATAACATCGGTATATATACCGCCGATCGTCTTTAATATCTTATTTTTGGAAAGATTGCATAAAGCGATCAGAAAACCGATGATAACGCCCAAAACAACGGCAACAAGAGATACTTTGAGCGTAACCCCTATACCGCTTATCATGAGCTTATAACGGTCTTCTTTGATAAAACATTTATACAGTATTTCAGATACAGTCAGTAATTGAGCCATTTTTGATCCCATTTGCATATTTACATTATTAACATAGCGATTTTATTACAATATAATCGCTGTTTCAAGTATTTATGCAAAATATGCAAAGATTTGGAGATTATTTATTCAAAAAGAAAACGATCAGACGATCACTACAGGTTTTGAAAGGTCATTGATCGGAAGATTCCCCGACTTTTCGGCAAGGACGGTATGGTATACATCCGATGCATACTTATCCTCGTTAAAGATATCTGTTGTGATCTTGTTGAATTCTTTTTCGGATCTTGCAACATTGGTGATCAGCTTTATATCCGATCTTTCGTTTAAAGTATCCATCAATTCGGACGCCGAGCGCTTAAAACCAAGTAATCTTAATGCATTTAAGGAATCGGCCACATCTTTTCTTTGATCGCTTGTGCCTTTTATATCCAAAAGGATATGAAATAATGCACGCATGATTCCCGAATGGGTTGTGTTCTTTGACTTTATGTTCGCGGCAAAAGAACACATATCCTTAAATCCGTTTACATTATTAAGGATCCTGTTGGAAAGATCGCCGTTTACGTCAAGGTAATCTGAAAGATCGTCACAGGAAAGCAGTTTATATTTTAAAAGTGAAGAAAAATCGTCGGCAAAAACCGGTGTCAGGGACTTTACGGTTTCGTATTCGGCAGGCGGTATGCAGTCTGTAAGATCGCATATCTCATTATTTTTTATGCTGTTTCTGATCGAAAGAGCGGAAGAGTATTTGCCGGGTTTTACGGATATGCCGTTGTGGTCGTCTCCGATACGCTTTATAAGATATGGTTTGATGGAACTTCCAAGCGTATCAAGAGCGTTTAAATATCCGATCGCGAGAATATTGTTGGGTTTATCAAGTATTTCCGAGTATTCGGGGAACATAACGGCTCTTGCGCGTGCAAAAGTTTTTCCTTCTTTTATAAGAGACCTGAATTCATCCGATCTTAGAAGGGATGACGATCCGGTTTCTTTTGCAATATCGGTAAGCAGAGCAAGATCGTCACATTCGGCTCCGAAACAGAGATAGTCCACGGTATTCAATCGATTTAAAAGTGATACGCCCGTATAAGAAAACAGGTCGGCGGCACCCAAAGATGCAAAAGCGGGAAGGGAGATCACAAGATCAGCGCCGTTTTCAAGAGCAAAACCGGCTCTTGTATGGCGGTCAAATACAGCGGGTTCACCTCTCTGGGTAAAATCACCGCTCATGATACAGATGACAGCATCAACCGAAAGATCGCTTTTTATGCGGTCTATCTGGTACAGATGGCCGTTATGAAACGGGTTGTATTCGCAAATTATCGCAGCTGTCTTCATAGTGTTAAAAGATTAACACAAATACGCGGTTTTCTCAATATCGGATTGTTTTTAATTTTGTACATTTCATGTGCTTGTGCTTGAAAAAATGATAGGATATACTGATAAAAAATACTTAACAAAGGAAGATAAAGCTATGGCATATATTGATTCGATCAAAGAAAAAGCCAGACAGGATAAGAAGACCATCGTTCTCCCCGAGACAAACGATAAAAGAGTTCTTATTGCCGCTTCTCATATCATTCAGGAAAACATCGCCGATATCATAATGATCGGTAATGAAGAAAAGATAATGGACGGTGCAAACTGGCTTGAAGTGGATCTTACCGGTGTTAAAGTCATAAATCCCGAAACTTACGAGAAATTTGAAGAGTATGTAAAACTTCTGTATGAAACACGTAAAAACAAGGGTATGACCGAAGAAAAAGCACGAGAGATACTGTTAAGCGATTATCTTACTTTCGGTGTTATCATGGTTAAAGCCAATGATGCTGACGGAATGGTAGCAGGGTGCTGTCATCCTACGGCCGATGTTTTAAGACCGTCTCTTCAGATATTGAGAACCGCACCGGGTGTCAAACTCGTATCGGCATTCTTTATACTTGATGTACCGGATTGCGAACTCGGCGAACACGGAACGTTTCTTTTTGCCGATTGCGGTCTTAACCAGGATCCTACAGCAGAAGAACTTGCGGCCATAGCCGACACAAGTGCCAAGAGCTTTAAGACACTTGTCGGTGCCAAGCCCATTATAGCAATGCTTTCTCATTCCACTAAGGGAAGCGCCAAGCATCCGCTTGTGGATAAAGTTGTTGAAGCTACCAGAATAGCACATGAACAGTATCCGAGTCTTATGCTTGACGGAGAACTTCAGACAGATGCGGCTTTAATCCCTCAGGTTGCCAAAGCAAAGGCTCCCGGTTCGGAAGTTGCGGGACATGCAAATGTTTTGATATTCCCCAACCTCGATGCGGGAAATATCGGATACAAACTTGTTCAGCGACTTGGTAAGGCGGAAGCTTACGGACCTATGCTTCAGGGCATAGCAAAACCCGTTAACGATCTTTCAAGAGGCTGTTCCTGGGAGGATATCGTGGGAGGCGTTGCGCTTACCGCGGTACAGTGTCAGCTGAATTAAATTGTGTATTGACAAACATAGACTCAATTTGTATAATCCATAAAGTGTGGATAGGAGCCGTACTATGCTTGTTAATCTTACGGATTATTATAAAAACCGTGAAAAATCGGGCTGTGTAAGGCTTGAGTATTCCAAAGATGTATTTGATGACGGCATTACAAGTTATCCCGTAACGGATAACGGGGGATTTGATCTTAATATTTCGCTCGTTTCGAAATCTGAGGTCCGCATAAACGGTCAGGGCAGTATAAAGATAAAAATGCCTTGTGACAGATGCCTTAAAGATGTCGATGTTGAGATTCCCGTCAATATCGATTATGCGATCATCGAACCCGGCGAGGACGTCGAAGACGATCCGGATACCGATGAGTTTGTTGACGGATACGAATTGGATACGGATAAGCTTATCCATTATGAATTGATCATGGGTCTGCCGATGAAGGTTCTGTGTAAGGACGACTGCAAGGGATTGTGTCCCGTGTGTGGCAGAGATCGTAATACTTACGATTGCGGATGCGATACATTCGTGCCGGATCCCAGAATGGCAGCAATTCAGGATATTTTTAACGCGAATAATAAGGAGGTGTAAAGATGTCTATTTGTCCTAAAAATAAATCTTCAAAAGGCAGAAGAGATAAGAGACGTGCAAACTGGAAGATGAGCGCTCCCACACTTGTAAAGTGTTCAAAGTGCGGTGCACTTATGATGCCTCATCGTGTATGTAAGGCTTGCGGTTCTTACAATAAAAAGGAAATCGTCAGCGTAGACTGATAAATCCTTTAATTCCGATACTTTTGAATTTGAGCGTTTCGCTTTTGCGAAGCGCTTTTTTTCGGTTTAAACGCTAAGAAATAAGCGTTATTTTACTTGTTTTTTCATCTCCAAACAATTATAGTAGTATAGATAGATTTTTATAAAGGAGATTATCTTCTAATGTCAGATCTGATAAATGTCTGCGTGGATGCCATGGGTGGTGACAATGCCCCGGGAGAACTTGTTAAAGGGGCTGTTATGGCTGTCAATGAATCGGACAAAGTGAAGGTTTTCCTGATCGGTCAGGAAGCTGCCGTAAATACGGAACTTAAAAAGTACACTTACGACGCATCAAGAGTCGAAGTGATCAATGCGGAAGAGGTGATCGATCCCAATGAAGCACCTGTTCTTGCGATCCGCAAAAAGAAAGATTCGTCAATAGTCAAAGGGCTTGAACTCGTCAAGAACAAAAAGTGTGATGCATTCTTGTCCGCAGGCAGTACCGGCGCCGTTCTTGTCGGCGGACAGATCATTGTCGGACGTCTTAAAGGCGTGGAAAGACCTCCGCTTGCTCCCGTTATCCCCACGGAAAACGGTATCGCACTTTTGATCGACTGCGGAGCCAATGTTGATGCAAGAAGTTCTCATCTTGTTCAGTTTGCAAAGATGGGATCTGTATATATGGAACATGTTATGGGTATCAAAAATCCCAGAGTGGCCATTGTAAATATCGGTATGGAAGAAGAAAAGGGAAACGCTCTTGTAAAAGAAACCTTCCCGTTACTTAAAAACTGTCCCGATATCAATTTTATCGGAAGTATAGAAGCGAGAGACATTCCTCAGGGTGCAGCGGATGTTATTGTCTGCGAGGCCTTCACCGGTAATGTAATATTGAAGATGTACGAAGGTGTTGCGGCCTCATTGATAAACGTGATCAAAAAAGGCCTTATGTCCACTCTTCGCAGCAAGCTCGGTGCGCTTATGATAAAGCCTGCGCTTAAGAAAACGCTTAAAGGCTTTTCGCTTGAAGACTACGGCGGAGCACCGTTGCTTGGGCTTAACGGACTTGTTATAAAAACTCACGGAAGTTCGAAGGCTGTAGAAGTCAAGAACTCCGTTCTTCAGGTGATTACGTTTGTGGAACAGGATATTAACGGCAAGATCAAAGAACAGTTAAGTTCTGCCGATGCTTAAGGGAGATTCATATGGAACTTGAATTACTTAAAAAGATCATTTCCGAGGTTCTTAATGTAGATCCCAGAGAGATCGGTTTGGAAACAACATTTGCGGATGATCTTGGCGCCGATTCCCTCGATCTTCTTCAGATAGCCATGGGAATCGAGGAAGCTTTTAACATTAAATTCGAAGAAGAGGATTTAAGCGACATACTGACAGTTAAAGATGCGATCGATAAGATCGAAAAACTCAGGAAATCGTGAAAGTATCATGAACAGTAACGAAGTTGTGGAATTTGTTGAAAACCGGATCGGATATGTTTTCAATGATAAAGAGTTTCTTTTGGAAGCGCTGACACACAGTTCATTTACAAATGAGATGCGGATAAACAAACGGCCCGACTATGAAAGACTTGAATTTTTGGGCGATGCGGTGCTTGAACTTGTGATCAGCGAATTCTTATACGAAAGATATCCGAAAGTGCCCGAAGGCGGCCTTTCCAAGAAACGTGCATCAATGGTATGCGAAAAGAGTTTATCGTTGTGTGCCAGACGCATGGAGCTTGGAAAAGCCATTTTTATGGGAAAAGGCGAAGAATCTTCAGGAGGCCGGGAAAGAGATTCCGTTTTATGCGATATTACGGAGTCGGTTCTCGGCGCCATCTATCTTGACGGCGGGATCGTAAATGCTCAGAAATATGTTACGGATCATATTTTATGTGTCCTTACGGAAGATGAGCTGTTTTATGATGCCAAGTCGATGCTTCAGGAAATAGTCCAGAAATATTACAACGATCTATCCCTGAGTTATGAGATTTTATCGGAAACGGGTCCCGAACATGACAAGACGTTTTTGACCGGAGTCATGCTGGGTGATGAAATGCTGGCTGAAGGCGAGGGCAAATCCAAAAAAATATCCCAACAGTCCGCAGCCGCCAAAGCGATCAAATTACTTAAGAATAGGATCAAAGAATAATGTATTTAAAAGATATTGAGATTCACGGCTTCAAGTCGTTTGCCAATAAAATAGATTTCAAGTTTGAAAACGGTATTACCGGTATTGTGGGCCCGAACGGCTCGGGAAAGAGTAATGTTGCCGATGCCGTTAGATGGGTTCTCGGTGAACAGCGTATCAAGCAGTTAAGAGGCGCATCCATGCAGGATGTTATCTTTTCGGGTACGGAGTTAAGAAAACCTTTAAGCTATGCTTCGGTTGCTATCACTCTTGACAATTCAGACCACGTACTCCCTATAGATTATGATGAAGTTACGGTTACAAGGCGTCTTTACAGATCCGGTGAAAGCGAATATCTGCTAAACGGTACGGTCTGCAGACTTAAAGACGTCAACGAACTCTTTTATGATACCGGTATCGGTAAAGAAGGCTATTCTATCATCGGACAGGGTCAGATAGATAAGATCCTTAGCGGAAAGCCCGAAGACAGACGCGAACTGTTTGATGAAGCCGCAGGTATCGTTAAGTTTAAAAGAAGAAAAGATGCTTCGGTCAAAAAACTGGAATCCGAGGAAGGCAATCTTGTCAGAGTAAAAGATATTCTGGCCGAACTTGAAAAGCAGGTCGGTCCGTTGGAAAAACAGGCCGAAACCGCAAAAGTATATCTTAAAAAGAAAGAAGAATTAAAATCTCTTGATGTAAACGTATTTCTGCTGGAAAACAAGAAGTTAAAGGACCAGCTCGACAGCGTTGAAGAAAAACTGGCAACAGCCACAGAAGAATACGACGCAACAAATGCCAAATACGAGGGTATCAAAGAAGAATATACCCGTATAGAAGAGGAATTGAAAGGCCTTAACGAAAAGATCGATCAGGCCAAAGACGAACTTTCAAACTCGGATCTTATGAGAGAAAAGCTTGAAGGCGAGATACTGGTATTAAGAGAACAGATCAATTCCATAAGACTCAGTGAATCCGCACATAACGAGCATTTAAGATCAATATCTCAGGATATCGACAAAAAAACCGCAGATCTTGAATCGGTCAAAGAAGAAAAGAAAGTAAACGATGAGCAGATGGACTCGCTTAAAGAGTCCAAGGCGGAAGCCGAGAAACTGCTTGACGAAGTGCGCTCCAAGATCAAAGAACTGGATAACAAGATCGAAAGCGGCAAAAATACGATCATAGGAGAACTCAATCATCGTGCAACGATCAAGGCGCAGATCGGTCGTTACGATACGATGAAGGAACAGATCCAGATAAGACGTGCGGAACTCACCTCAAAGCTTGTTGAAGCAAGATCCAATGAGGAAAAGCAGGATGAAGAGATAATTAAGCTCCAGGAAGCCTGCACAAAGATAGACAAAGAGATCGAGGAAATGAACGACGACCTTCTCAAACAGGAGGAGGCTGTTGAGGCTGTCCGTGAAACACTTGCGGGTAAAGATAAAGATTTAAGAGACGCACAGGTTCTTTATAACCAGGTAAAGGCAAAACTCGATACTCTGACGGCGCTTACCGAACGATACGAAGGCTACGGTAACAGTGTCAGAAAGGTTATGGAACAGAAGTCTTCCAATAAAGGCATTATCGGTGTTGTAGCGGATATCTTCAGCGTTGAAAAGAAGTATGAGACGGCGATCGAGATCGCGCTCGGTGCAAATGCCCAGAACATAGTTACCGAAGACGAACAGACGGCCAAGAAAATGGTAGAGTTTCTTAAAAAGAACAGTTACGGCCGTGCAACATTCATGCCGCTTACGACCATCAAGGATCAGGCACCTTTTAAAAACACCGAGGCACTTTCCGAACCCGGTGCATTGGGGCTTGCCAAGGATCTTGTAAGCGTTGACAAAAAGTACGAGGATGTTTCCAAAAACCTTTTGGGAAGGATCCTTGTTGTGGATACCGTTGACAATGCGTTAAAGATCGCGCGGAAATATCATTTCGGTATGTGGATCGTAACGCTTGAGGGCGAACATCTTGCTCCTGGCGGTTCCATTTCCGGCGGATCGTTTAAGAACAATGCCAATTTCCTGGGACGTAAACGTGAAGCCGATGAACTCGGCAAACAGAGTAAAGAAGCTCTTAAAAAGATAGACGATCTTGTTGACGAGATAGAGACTTTAAAGAACAAGCGTAACAAGATGCGTATTGGCATCGAAGATCTCAAAGTACGCATACAGCGCAAATATATCGATCAGAATACCGCAAAACTCAATGTCATTCAGGCTCAGGAAAAGAAAAACGAGACTATAAAAGGCTCTCACGATCTTGAAAACGAAGAGACGGAGATCGCAACACAGTTAAAAGACATCGAGATAAGCAAGACCAATATTTCCGAGGAACTTAAAGATTCCGAAAAAATCGAAAAAGACGTGACTTCGGATATCGAAAAGTGGCAGTCCGAACTTGATGCAACCCGCGATAAAGAAAGCGGATTTGCAAAAGATGTCGCAGCCTGGGAACTTGAAGTCAATAAGTGTTTCCAAAAGCAGGATTTCGTAAATCAGAATCTGCAGCGTATCGAGGATGAGCTCAAACGTCTTGAGATCGATGCGGGTGAAGTAAACGAAAAGATCGCGGAAGGAAACTCTGAGATCACAAGAAAAGAAGAAAACATAGCTTCCATAGAAAAGACTATTGCCGAAAGTCATACCTATAAGAGCAAGACGCAGACCGAACTTGAAAACAGCGTTAGATCAAGGGATGATCTTAATGACAAACAAAAGAATTTCTTTTCTGACCGTGAAGAGCTGTCACAGCGCATAACGGCTCTGGATAAGGAAATCTATCGTCTCAATACTCAGAAAGAAAAGAACACCGAAGCCATAGATGCTCTGATCAATTATATGTGGGAAGAGTATGAGATAACCATAATCGACGCGGCTTCGTTAAGAGATGAAGAGATGACCGATCTGTCCGCCATGAAAAAGCAGATCGGACAGGTTAAGGATGCCATCAGGAAACTCGGTGATGTCAACGTAAACGCTATCGAAGATTACAAAAATCTTATGGAAAGATATACGTTCCTTAAGACTCAGCATGACGATCTTATCGAAGCGACCGAGACGCTTAAAGATATAATCCGCGAACTCGACGAAGCGATGCGCAAGCAGTTCACGGAAAGCTTCAAAGATATCAAAAAAGAATTCGACAAGGTGTTCAAAGAACTCTTCGGAGGCGGTACCGGAAGCCTTGAACTTGTGGAAGGCGAAGATATTCTCGAAGCGGGCATATCGATAGTTGCGCAGCCTCCGGGCAAGAAACTTCAGAATATGATGCAGTTATCGGGTGGGGAAAAGGCTCTTACCGCCATAGCGCTTCTTTTTGCGATACAGAATCTTAAACCTTCACCGTTTGCGCTTCTTGACGAGATCGAGGCAGCGCTTGACGAAAGCAACGTAGATCGTTTTGCCAAGTATCTCAATAAGCTTACAAAACATACCCAGTTTATCGTGATCACCCACAGACGCGGAACCATGAACAAGTGCGACAGACTCTACGGTATCACAATGCAGGAAAAGGGCGTTTCCGCACTTGTAAGCGTTAATCTGATAGACAAAGATCTTGATGATTGATCGGGTTTAAGGAGAAATGATGGAAGAGGAAAAACTCGGATTTTTTGCGCGGCTTAAACGCGGTTTGTCTAAATCGAGAAGCGGATTTGCATCCGATCTCGATGCCGTATTTTTAGGTCACGAAAAGATTAACGACGATCTCTACGAAGAGCTTGAAGAAGTTCTTGTAATGGGGGATGTCGGTGTAAACACAGCCGAAGATATAATCGAAAAACTTAAAAAGTCGGTAAAAGAAAACAGGGCCAGGATCCCGGGCGAATTAAAACAGCTTCTTTATGAAGACATAAAGGAAAGACTGTTAAGATCCGACGATCTTTATGGTTTTGAGGATAAGAAAACGGTCATTATGATGGTCGGTGTCAACGGAGTCGGTAAGACAACGACGGTCGGAAAGATTGCGGGAATATATAAAAACAAAGGGAAAAAGACTCTGGTTGCCGCATGCGATACTTTCAGGGCTGCCGCAAACGCTCAGCTCACCGAATGGGCCAAAAGAGCGGATGTTCCTATCATATCTTCAAGAGAAGGCACCGATGCGGCGAGCGTTGTGTTTGACGCCGTAAATGCCGCCAAGGCAAGAGGTACGGATATACTTATTCTCGATACCGCGGGAAGACTTCATAACAAGAAAAACCTTATGGACGAACTGGCAAAAATGAATCGTGTTATTGACAGAGAATTTCCTGATGCGGTAAGAGAAACATGGGTTGTTCTTGATGCAACAACCGGACAGAATGCACTTAATCAGGCCAGAGAATTCAATGAGGTAGCCAACCTTACCGGAATAGTTCTTACCAAGATGGACGGTACGGCCAAGGGCGGGATTGCTATCGCGGTATGTTCCGAACTCAACATTCCCGTTAAATTTATAGGTGTCGGCGAGGGAATGGAAGATCTTGACAGATTTAACGCCGAGGAATTTATGAACGCTTTATTTGAAACTGAAGAAAAAACAGATATCCAATAGTATATGCAGTCGGGTGACTGTATAAAAAGAAGGAAACAACATGGGACTTACACTGGAAAATTTTGAAGCAGCATATGAAAAGGTGAGAGAAGTTACTCTTGATACAAAACTCGTCTACAGCGATCATTACAGCGCCTTAACAGGTAACAAAGTATATTTAAAGCCTGAAAACATGCAGTTTACGGGAGCTTACAAGGTTCGCGGCGCGTATTACAAGATGTCGACGCTGACAGATGAGGAACGCAAGAAAGGCATAATAACGGCTTCTGCCGGAAATCATGCCCAGGGCGTAGCCTATGCGGCTAAATGCTACGGAGTACCCGCTGTTATCGTTATGCCTACGACTACACCTCTTATTAAGGTAAATCGCACAAAATCATACGGTGCAAAGGTTATCCTTCACGGCGATGTATACGATGAAGCATGCAAAAAAGCGTATGAACTGGCCGAAGAAAAGGGATATACTTTCATCCATCCCTTTAATGACCTTGATGTAGCAACCGGACAGGGTACGATCGCAATGGAGATCATCAAAGAACTTCCGTTAGTTGACATCATTCTGGTTCCCGTAGGCGGTGGCGGACTTGCGGCCGGAGTTTCAACGCTTGCCAAACTGTTAAATCCAAAGATCAAGGTTTTTGGTGTTGAACCCGAGAATGCGGCCTGCCTTGATGCTTCTTTAAAAGCCGGCAAAGTTGTTACGCTTGATGCGGTAAATACCATTGCCGACGGTACAGCCGTTAAAACACCGGGAGACCTGATTTTCCCGTTTCTTAAAAAGAATCTTGACGGCATAATAAAAGTTCCCGACGAGGATCTTGTGGTTGCTTTCCTGGATATGGTCGAAAACCATAAAATGGTGGTTGAAAACTCCGGCCTTCTGACAGTAGCCGCATTAAGACAGCTTGATGTCAAAGGAAAGAAGATAGTGTCCATACTTTCGGGCGGTAATATGGATGTGATCACTATGTCGAGTGTGGTTTCACAGGGCCTTATATTAAGAGACAGGATATTTACCGTTTCGGTACTTTTGCCCGATAAGCCCGGTGAACTGTCAAAGGTTGCGGATGTTATAGCAAAAGAAAACGGAAATGTCATCAAACTGGAACACAATCAGTTCGTATCGATAAACAGAAATTCCGCCGTAGAACTTCGTATTACTCTCGAGGCATTCGGTACCGAACATAAATCACAGATAATAGACCGGCTTGAGGAAAAAGGTTATAAACCTAAGGTGGTAAGAACAAATATCTGATTATTCAATTGTGTGGATCGATAAGTAAATTTACCGGCTTAAACAGAATAGATTTTTACAATTTAATTATTCGCTAATAAGCGCAAAATAAAGCACCGGTTTCACACTCGTGTATATTTATTTGATTGTATGATTTATAACGATAAAATCGCCACGTATAAATATGCATAATAGTCGTATAAATATACAATTACACATGCTATTCATAAGTGTTGTTTGCGACAGCACTGTCTCATACAACATGATGTATGATCCGTAGTCCTCGTTATTTACATAATATTATTATTTTTCTTCGTATTTTTCCTCTCTTTTTCATAAATTATATAAAAAGAGAGGTATTTTATTCATATTATTTATTTACATAATTTTATCGGGGAATAAAATGAAGAGACAAATTTTACTATTAATTATATGCGTTATTTTATTAAGCTCCTGCGGTTCCGGTAAGGACCGTTCATACGATACGACTACTGTATCGACTTTAACAGACAACACATTATCATCCGTATCAGATGAAACCGATACATCATCATCAGGGGATACAAACGGAGACGATCCCATATCGGATCCCATATCTAAAGAAGCGATCTTTACGGAATGCATCGATCCGGAATTTAAAGGACGCGATTTTCAAAAGACCGTTACTTTTCCCGACAGACTCGGCTTTCACAATAATGCCGGTTTCATTAATTCATGTGTGAGCTTTAAATCGTATCGCGATCAGGGCGGTTTTTATATCATAATAGACGAAGATGTAAAAAGCTTTTCTTTATATATCAATTCTCAAAAGGCAGATGTTTCCAATCTTTTACCCGGACATACATATTATTGCGATCTGTCGGGAGTTTCTTTAGACGGCAGCAATACAATTCAGGTTTCCGACATTTTCCCCTCCGATCTTGATCCGGCTATTAAAATTTGTATTCTTTATCCCACACTTCTTGAAGGAACTCCCGAAGAGGTCGGTATCGATCCCGAAGTTTTTGAGATCATCGATTCGATAGTTGAAAGTGATGTTGAATACGGTTTTTCGTCCGCCCAGATGAGTGTGATCAAAGACGGGAAGCTTATATACGAAAATACCTGGGGTTACAAAAAACTGTATGATGAGTATTTAAAAAAGATTGACGATCCCGTTAAAGCAGACAATGAAACATTGTACGATCTTGCTTCAAACACCAAAATGTATTCGGCAAATTATGCGGTCATGCATCTGGTTTCCGAGGGTAAACTCCGCCTTGATGACAGGATAAGCGATATTCTTGGAACAAGATTTTATGAAAACACAATATCCGTTGAAATTTCGGGCAAAAAACTTGATGAGGATGACGTTAAGGAATGGAAAAAGGAGCTTACCGTAAACGACATATTGTGTCATAAAGCCGGCTTCCCGGCATGCCCCAAATATGAGATAAAACATCTTAATCTTTCCAATATGAAGATAGGGGATGAATATGAAAATCCTCTTTATTCCGGTTGCGATGCAACATTTGCAAACAGAGAGAAAACTCTTGAAAGCATCTGCATGACACCGCTTATTTACAAACCGGGGTCAAAGGTACTTTATTCGGATGTGGATTATATGCTTTTAAGCTTTATAGTAGAAGAAGTAAGCGGAACCGATTTTCAGACTTATCTTAAAGAGTCATTTTACGATCCGCTGTCACTTGATCACATTACGTTCAGACCTCTTGATAACGGTTTTTCAAAAAACGATTGCGCGGCCACCGAACTCATAGGCAACACAAGAGACGGTCTGGTTGATTTTGACGGCATCAGACGATACACCCTTCAGGGTGAAGTGCATGATGAAATGGCATATTATTCGATGGCGGGTGTTTCGGGCCATGCGGGACTGTTTGCAAATTCAAGCGATCTTGCAAAGCTTGCATATGTAATGCTGTCAGGTGGTTATGAAGACGTTTCGTTCTTTTCCGAAGATGTGATCGACTGTTTTACGTCTCCGTCCGATCCGGATAACCCTGAGTGGGGAATAGGCTGGTGGCGAAATGCGGATGATCAAAGACCCTGGTATTTCGGAAGTGTTTCCAATAACACCTTCGGTCATCAGGGCTGGACGGGAACACTTACCGTCATCGATCCCGATAATGACATGGTGATCGTATATCTTACCAACAAGATACATTCACCTCTTATAAATCCTCTCAAAAATTCGGGTCTTTTTGAAGGAAACACATTCACATCGGCAAGTCTTGGCTATACTACACAGCTTATATATACGGGATTTGATACGGACCCCGATAAATATGATGAAGTATATGATTCACTGTTGTGCGATCTTTTCTCGGAAAGCATCAGATTGATAGGCGACAATCTCGGAAGTGATGCCAAAAGTGCGCCGGTAAGAAATGTTTATTCCAAATTTGATGTTTTGTTAAAGCGTGCGGAACTTACCGGACATGAAGAACTTATAAACAATATGTCGGACTGTCTTCTTGAGTTTAACGATAAACGAGACCGGGACAAGATCGCGGAATATACAGAAAAATTAAATGATGTAAAGTAAAAATACTTGACACAACTTTTCGGGGGTTGTATTATAGCGTTTGTATGTGTTGAACTGACGCTTTAGCATGGTTAAAGTATGGAAAGAATAATTGAAAGAAGTCTTTTGTTTGACTTTTACGGCGAACTTTTAACACCTCATCAGCAAAAGATCTACAGCGAAGCGGTTTTTAACGATATGTCGCTTTCGGAACTGTCCGAGGAAGAGGGAATATCGAGGCAGGGAATTCACGATCTTATAAAAAGATGCGATAAGCAGCTTGAAGGTTATGAAGATAAGCTCAAACTTATCGAAAGATTTAAAAAGATAAGAAAAGACGCCGATAATATTGAATCACTTCTTGATTCGTGTTCCGGTCTTGATAAAGAAAATGCATCCAAGATCAGGGAAAAACTTAAAGATATTATCGATTGTTTATAGATATAAGGTGAACAGATGGCTTTTGAAAGCTTAAGTGAAAAACTTCAGAAAGTATTTAAAGCGCTTCGCGGAAAAGGCCGTTTAAGTGAAGAAGATGTAAAGCTTGCACTTAAAGATGTAAAAATGGCTCTTTTGGAAGCGGATGTTAACTTTAAGGTTGTTAAGCAGTTTATAAACAGTGTTTCCGAACGTGCGGTCGGTGTCGATGTTATGGAAGGCATCAATCCGGCACAGATGGTCATAAAGATCGTTAACGAAGAAATGTGCGCCCTCATGGGTTCTGAGATCACGGAACTTTCATTCAGACCCGGCAAGGAAGTTACCGTATATATGATGTGCGGTCTTCAGGGTGCAGGTAAAACAACCGCAACGGCAAAACTTGCCAATGCATTAAAAAAGAAAGGCAAGAGATCGCTTCTTGCAGCCTGTGATATTTACAGACCTGCCGCGATCGAACAGTTAAAGATCAACGGCGAAAAAGTCGGAACCGAAGTTTTTGAAATGGGAACCGATGTAAAGCCTTCGGTTATAGCAAAGTCCGCATACGATCATGCGGTAAAGAACGGATTTAATGTACTTATCATAGATACTGCCGGACGTCTTCATATAGATGAGGACATGATGGATGAGCTTGTCGATATCAAAAATAACGTTGATGTTCATGAGACAATACTTGTTGTCGATGCGATGACAGGTCAGGACGCTGTCAATGTAGCAAGTGAATTTAACGATAAGATAGGTATTGACGGAGTTATTCTTTCCAAGACCGACGGTGATACAAGAGGCGGTGCGGCACTTTCCGTTAAAGCCGTTACCGGAAAACCGATCTTATATGTATCCAACGGCGAAAAGCTTGACAATATCGAACCCTTTTATCCTGACAGAATGGCAAACAGGATTCTGGGAATGGGCGATGTGCTTTCTCTCATTGAAAAGGCCGAACAGGCCAATCAGGACAGAGACGCCGAAAAAGATAAAGAGATGGCCTCACGGCTTAAAAAGGGAAAGTTTGATTTCAACGATTACCTTGAAAGCATGACAGCCATGCGTAAAATGGGCGGTCTTGCATCACTTATGTCCATGCTTCCGGGCATGGGTGTGAAGGCTTCGGATATCGATACCGATGCGGGTGAAAAACAATTAAAGCGTACGGAAGCGATCGTATATTCAATGACGCCCGAAGAACGATCAAACCCCAAACTCATGAATCCCAGACGAAAATTCAGGATCGCAAACGGTGCCGGAGTTGACATTTCGGAAGTCAACAGATTCATGAAACAGTTTGAACAGGCTCAGAAAATGATGAAGCAGATGCCGGGTATGATGAAAAAACACGGAAAATTCGGCGGAGGCTTCGGTTCTTTATTTTGATGTAAACGCATTCAAAACTTTATTATTACGGTAATGGTTTGACGGTGTTACATATATATTATTATATTTTATATTTTCGGAGGAAAAAGAAATGGCAGTAAAAATCAGATTAAGAAGAATGGGTCAGAAGAAGGCTCCTTTTTACAGAATCATCGTAGCAGATTCAAGATCACCCCGTGACGGACGTTTCATCGAGGAGATCGGTACCTACAATCCCAACGTTGAGCCCGCAGATGTTAAGATCGATGCCGATGCAGCCAAGAAGTGGCTTGATAACGGCGCTCAGCCCACAGAAGTAGTAAGCAGACTTTTCAAAAATGCAGGAATCGAAAAATAGTATTTGTTGAAAAGGAGAGCTTATGAAAGAACTTGTAGAAGTAATAGCAAAAGCTCTTGTTGAAAATCCCGATGAAGTGGTTGTTATCGAGTCCAAAGAAGGCCGCGATACAATTTTGGAACTTCATGTCGACCCTTCCGATATGGGCAAGGTTATCGGCAAACAGGGAAGGATAGCCAAAGCTATCAGAGCTGTGGTTAAAGCAGCTTCATCAAAAGACAATACAAGAGTAGATGTAAAGATCAGCTGATCATCGTAAAACGATGATCTTGGGAAACGTAATGCAGGATTACTTAAGAGTCGGAGTTGTTACACAGACTCACGGAGTCAGGGGTGAATTCAAAGTCTTCCCTACAACAGATGATGTTAACCGTTTTAAAAAACTGAAAAAGATATTTGTAAGCATCTCTTCGGAACTTGTTAAGAAAAAAGTCGAATCCGTTAAATTCTTCAAACAGTTTGTGATACTCAAACTTGAAGGCATTGACAGTATGGATGAGGCCGAAAAACTTAAGAACGTTGAGCTGTGGGTATCAAGAGAAGATGCCGTAGCATGTGAAGAAGATGAATACTATATCGCCGACCTTATAGGTCTTGAAGTATTTGCCGACAGCGGCGAAAAAGTCGGAATTTTAAAAGATGTCTTTTCTTCAAGCGCCAATGATGTCTATGAAGTCATAAGCGATGAAGGGAAAAGTGTTCTTTTACCCGCCATACACGACTGTATCCTGGATGTGGATATAAAGGGCGGAAAAATGACGGTTCATATCACTGAGGGGTTGATGTAATGAAGAATTTCCATATACTGACTTTGTTTCCGCAAATGGTATATGACGGGCTCAATACAAGTATTTTAAAACGCGCTATGGAAGCGGGTATCATTGGGCTTGACTGTGTGGACATCAGAGATTTTACGGAAAATAAGCATAATCGCGTTGATGATTATACTTACGGAGGCGGAGCCGGGATGCTTATGCAGGCTCAGCCGGTATATGACTGTATCGAAGCGGTACAGAAAAGAATCGTTTCCGAGGGCCGCAAACGATCGAGAGTCATATATGTGACTCCAAGAGGATATACCTTCAACCAGAAAATGGCCAAAGAATTTTCAAAAGAAGACGATCTTTTGATACTGTGCGGCCATTACGAAGGCATAGACGAAAGAGTATTGGAAGAATCCGTTACCGATTTTGTTTCAATCGGAGATTATGTTCTTACAGGCGGAGAACTTCCTGCAATGGTACTTACGGATTGCGTTGCAAGACTTGTTCCGGGTGTACTCAGTAATTCCGAATCAGGAGAGATCGAGTCATTTTCCGACGGTCTGCTTGAGTATCCGCAATATACCAGACCTGAAGTATGGCGTGGAAAAGCGGTTCCCGAAATTTTGTTA
>CACYCC010000133.1 GCA_902772805.1 uncultured Lachnospiraceae bacterium
TAGCTTTATAGCTCTCCTTCAGCGCCTTTTGATATTCTTCACGGGAAATTTCCCCTTTGAGCATTTTGCTGATTTCTTTGATCCCCGAATTACTCAACTTCATGTTTTCGATCAAGAGTGTTGCCTGTGTTTGTCTCAATGCGTCGACTTCAGCCGGGCTTAATTCCTCTTCAATATATCCATCGGATTTCATCACTCGGGAAATCAGTGATGTGACATAATCCGGAGGAGTTGTAATCCCCTGCTCCCAATGCTGAATGTTGGCTACCGGAATGCCAAGATATATTGCAAACTTGCTCTGACTCATCCCGGTCGTATTTCTAAGTTCTTTAATGGTGTTCATAAAAATACCTCCGTATACTATGAGTATATACTTTTAGTATACGGAGGTCAAATACTAATATACTTTTTCTATCTCGCCTTCTATCCCGTAGCGTTCTTTGAATGTTGCAAGGTCTGCGGTGTCACGGATAAGCATGATCTCTTCAAAGGCGCCGGTATGAATATCTTTAAAACCGGCAACCTGTTCCCCTGTGCAGATACTTGCGCGGATCATGGGCTTTTTGTTGTCGCGGTCGTATGAATTCTCGGTTTTCTGAGGCTTTTTCTTTTTAAAAAACATATACTCTCCGTCCCGGCCGTTTGCGCTGTTATCCGGGAAAAGCTTTTAGTCTGCGATGTTGCACATCAAAACATCTATTCCGATATCGTATTCATCGAAAGCATTTCCAAACATCTCGCCGCGGGTGGGAGTTATCTCGCCGCGTTCGATCTTTTCGGCCCCGGCAATGAGTTTGGGGACGATATCCATGGTAAGCGGATATGTGCCGTGTGCGGGATAGATAACTGTAATGTTTTCATTGAGCCCCATCAGATGTTTGAGGCTTAGGATGTAAGCGGAAAGGTCGCGCATGGGACCGAACATAAAGATCCTGCCGTCCTGCTGGATGGGATCGCCGCTAAAGAACATACCGCTTTTTAGGTCAAGCAACCCTGTGCTGCCCGGTGTATGCCCCGGCAATGCAATGGCTTTTAACTGTCTGTTGCCAAGATCAATGACATCACCGTCAAATACGGGCACCATCTTTTGTGAGGGGTGCGCAGAACCGTAATTTACAAACTCCGCAGGGTTCATCATTACTTCGTCAAACTCGTGATTACTGCCGGTATGGTCGCGGTCGGCGTGCGTATTAAAAAGCTTCACGGGCTTATCGGTCACCTCGGCCGCAAGCTCACGCGCGTTTTTTATCTGCATCCCGCTGTCGATCATCAAAGCTTCGCGTTCCCCGATCAGCAGGAAAAACCGTACGTGTCCGTCGTCGCAGACAAATGTCGTTTCATCGATCTTTACAAAAGCCATTTTGTACTCCTTTCACGGCAGGCGTGCGATGAGCGGCGCCCCTTCTTTCTTAAGCTGCTTTCTGTCCGCAATGTATGTGGGCTGATAGCGTGAAACCAGCGCCCAGAAGCGTTTCGAGTGGTTCAGTTCCAAAAGGTGGCAAAGTTCATGCACCACCACATATCTTTGTACATTTTCGGGCAAAAGAACGAGCAGACAATTAAAGTTAAGATTTCCCTTGGAGGAACAGCTTCCCCAGCGTGTCCGCTGAGCTCTGATCGCGATCCTTCCGGGATCTACGCCCATCTCACCCGCAATCTCTTCCACCATCGGCAGAATGATCTTCCGGGCCCTGAGAGCCAATGCATGAAGTTCATCTTTAGTAAAAGGGTCAGCCTGCGCCATCGCCCGGCGTTCGAGCATTTTCTTTTGCGCATGCTCGATCCAGTCCCGCTTTAACAGCAGAAACTCCTCGGCGCGGCGTCTTGAACAGTAAAGCGGTGCCCTTAAAACGACAGTACCGTCAGACTCGACCGTTATCCCGATAGTTTTGCGCTTTGATCGTATAAATACATATTCCACGCAGGATCACTCCTTTGCCCTAATCCTCGCCTACAAGGTGGACGGTTTGGTAATCGTGGCCCACGGCGGGAAGGAATTTTTTCTTCCTTTAAATCTGATTTCCGGGCATCCCGTCGATA
>CACYCC010000134.1 GCA_902772805.1 uncultured Lachnospiraceae bacterium
AGATCCGCGAACACTGTCAGGCTTCGCTTGAAGGAAGCGAGGAAGTCGACAAAAAGATCGAGGGAATGGACGATACATATTACTGGTTTGCGATCCCGTTACTTGCGCTTATACTCTACGACGCAGTGATATTTGCACTCAGGAAAAAGAACAGATCCGGCAAAGATCCCAAAGGATCGGCCGGTGTCAAAGATGCTTTGGCAGGAAACGAACAATGAAGAAAAAGATCCTGATAGCGGTATGGTGCGTGATACTTTGCGTGCTTATCGCTCTTGCATACAATTACATAAGGACAGGTAAGGCTTCAACGGCGTTTTTCCAGGACCGTTTAAGGATGAGCGATCTTTCGGAACTCGGCTTTATAAATCCTTATAAAGATCACTACAATAAAGGTGCGGCGCATTATTCGGAAGGTGATTATGAAGCGGCTGAGGCGGAATTCAGGGAAGCTCTTTCCAAAAAGCACACCGATAAAGACGATACGGACTGTAAGATCAGGATAAATCTTGCTCTTTCGATGGTGAAGCCGCTTACAAGGGAAAGCATCAATGCCGATAATGTTGATCTGGCCATTGAGATATTAAAAGAGGCCCGTGACATCTTGTGCGAACAGGGCTGTGCCGATATGGAAAACGAAGAATGGCACAACGATGATGCACAGACGCTCAAGGAAGAGATCGACGAGTATATCAAAGAACTTGAGGACATGAAAAACCAGCAGCAGCAACAGCAGCAGGATCCAAACAGCGGCAACGGCGGCGGCCAGGGCGGCGGTCAGGACAACAATAACGGTCAGGGCAATAACGACGGTCAGGGCGGCGATAACGGCGACAATGGTGAAGGCGGCGGTGGCGGCGATCAGGATAACGACGGTCAGGGTGATAACGGCGAAAACGGCGGAGGCGGAAATCCCGATGACGATCTTCTCGATCAGCTTGACGAGATCCAGCAGGACGGTCTTAACGAGCGTGGCGGAACCGATGACGAAACATATCAGTACTACGACGGCAAGAGCTGGTAAGACATCTTAATATATGCAATAATTTTTCAGGGCATTCCTTTGGGAATGCCTTGTTTTTTTATTTGGAAAGTGATATTCTTTTTACAAGACGTGAATCAAGATTCACGTGAGCAGTTTGATCAGTCAGATTCAAGCGATCTTCACCGGAGGGACAATGTACAGAAAGTTAAGCGATGACAGGTTAAACGATATGTTAAGAGCCGGTATTGATGAGTTTGCCGAAAAGGGGTTTGCCGGTGCAAGCCTTGCAAACATCGCCAAACGTGCGGGCTTAAGTGTCGGAGTCATCTACAAGTATTACGAGGAAAAAGAAAGTTTTTTCTTGGAATGCGTGCGATACAGTCTTAACGATCTTAACAACGTTCTTACGGAAGTTGCGGGAAAAAGCGACAGTCTTGAAGAAAGTTTAAGAAGTGTTGTAAAGACTCTGATCGCTTATTCACACGAAAACAGGAACATAAACAGGATATACAACGAGATAGCATCGGGTCGCGGTGAGATGTCGGTGATGCTTGCGCGTGAGATAGAGGATATATCGGCGCTTGTCTATACGGATCTTGTAAGAAAAGCCAAGGAAAGCGGTATGTGCAGAAGCGATGCCGATCCGGCGCTCTTTGCGTTCTTTTTCGACAGCCTGTTTATGATGCTTCAGTTTTCCTACAGCTGTGAATACTATCGTGAGAGGCTTAAACTCTACTGCGGTGAAGAGATTTTTGAAGACGACGAAAAGATGGAACGGGAACTGATGCGGTTTTTAAGCGGCGCATTGGGT
Source organism: uncultured Lachnospiraceae bacterium (assembly GCA_902772805.1). Taxonomy (GTDB): domain Bacteria; phylum Bacillota; class Clostridia; order Lachnospirales; family Lachnospiraceae; genus UBA1258. The sequence continues at coordinate 1,794 of CACYCC010000134.1, forward strand.
GTTACGGGTTAACGGAGAAGATTATGGGATATGTGATTTCGTATGATGTCGGAACAACGGGTATCAAGACCTGCCTTTTTGATATAGAAGGCGGTGTTAAGTTTGTGGAAGGAACGTATGCAGGATACGGCCTTTACATCTTAGAAAACGGCGGAGCGGAGCAGGACACCGAAGAATGGTGGGCCGCGATGTGCAAAACGACCAAAGAACTTATCGGTAAGACCGGTATATCCCCCGAAGAAGTGAGGGGTATCAGTTTCTGCTCGCAGATGCAGGGACTCGTACTGGCAGACAGTGACGGAAATGCCGTAAGGCGGCCCATGAGCTACATGGATCAGCGCGCCGAAAAGACAATGGAAGCGGGCGCCGGTAAGGGAATAAAAGTCGCCGGACTTGGGATCGGTAAACTTCTTAAGAGTCTTATCATCACAACGGCCGCGCCCACAAGCGTCAAGGACCCCTTATGGAAATACAGGTGGGTCAAGGAAAACGAACCGGAAGTTTTTGCAAAAGTCCACAAATGGCTTGATGTCAAGGAATACCTTATCTTAAGGGCGACAGGCGAATTTGTGATGACAAGGGATTCCGCATATGCGACATTCCTTTACGATACGAGAAAAGGTAAGTGGAAATGGAACAGATCGCTTTGTAAGACATACGGGGTCGATCAAAAACACTTACCGAAAGTTATAGATTGTACCGACGAAGCGGGAAAGATGACAGGGAAAGCGGCAAGCGAACTTGGTCTCAAAGAAGGTACTCCCGTTTTCGGAGGAGGCGGTGACGCCACTTTGATCGGTGTGGGTGCCGGATGTATTAAGCCCCAAGAGACGCATATCTATTCGGGTACATCCGGCTGGGTTTCCACGGTGACCGACAAACAGATCGTGGATGTGGTATCCATGATCGCCGCAACGGTCGGAGCAAAGAGCGGGATATTCAATTACTTTGCCGAGATGGAGACTGCAGGCAAATGTTTTGAATGGGTCAAGGAACATCTGGCACTTGATGAGATAGGGATCTATCTTAACAAGCAGGATGTGGCGGAAAGTGACGAGACGCTTTATATGAGCCTTTACGATTATCTGTCGGATACGGTGAAGAAAGCCAAGGCAGGTTCGGGCGGAGTCATATTTACGCCATGGCTTCACGGTAACAGATGCCCCTTTGAAGATTCGAACGCGGCCGGAATGTTTTTCAACATAAAACTTGAGACCGGAAAGACAGAGCTCATAAGAGCGGTGCTTGAAGGTATCTGCTTTCACTTAAGATGGATGCTTGAGTGTGAGGACAAAAAAGTCAAAACATCCGAAACGATACGTTTTGTCGGCGGCGGAGCGCTTTCGGACGTCACCTGTCAGATACTTGCCGACATAACAAACAGAACGATAGAGACCGTCGAAGATTCGCAGGATGTGGGAGCGGTCGGAGCCGCAATGCTGTCCGCGGTCTCGCTCGGAGTCATATCTTCCATCGATGAGATCGGAAACTATGTGAAAGTAAAAAAGACATTTACGCCCGATCCTCAAAACCGGGAAGTATATGACAGATCTTATGAAGTATTTAAAAAACTGTATCCTTCAAACAAAAAGCTTTTCAAAACAATGAATTAGGGGGTGAGGGTTTGGACGATAATTCTTTAAAACAGCTGGTGGCCGATACGGGAAGACTGCTGGTCGATAAAAAACTTGTGGCACGTACATGGGGAAACATAAGCGCGCGAAAAGACGCCGGGCATTTTGCCATATCACCCAGCGGCATGGCTTACGACCTTATTACCGCAGGGGATGTTCCCATATATGACGCGGTAAACAAAACATATGAAGGCCCGAGAAAGCCTTCGAGCGAAAAGAAAATACACGCCGCAATGTACGAGCATTTTCCGGACCTGGATTTCGTGATACATACCCATCAGGACTATGCCACAGCCGTAGGACTTGCAGGTCTTAAGGATCTTAAGTTAAGTGATGAAGAAAAGGATATCCTCGGAAACATAAAAGTGGCGGCATACGGACTTCCGGGTACCAAAAAGCTTAAAAAGGCCGTGATCGCAGCGCTTAATGAGGGCGGAGATACGGTACTTATGATCCATCACGGCGTTGTGGTGGCCGGAAAAGACAGGGACGAGGCGATATTAAAAGCGGAAACGCTTGAGAATGCCTGCAAACGCCATGTATCGGAAAAGATCGGTGAACATACGGCCGAGGCACGAAAGATCTCGATCGATAAAACGGTTTTAGTATATCCCGGTGCAAGGCTTATCGACACTCCCGAGATGGTGGCTTTGTCAAACCTGGGAAATATAAGACCTCAGCTTGATGATATGGCCCAGATGGTGGGCACGGTATTAAAGAGCGTAAACACCGAGGAAGAGGCACTTTCGGTACTTGCAAAGCAGGATGCTGTACTTATAAAGGGTGCGGGCTGCATCGTAAAGGCCGACGATCCCGAAGATGTCGATGCACTTGAACTTCTGCTTAAAAAGGCGGCGGTCTGCAGACTTTATACGGATGCCTGCGGCATCAAGAAAGCTCTTCCCGCTTTTGACTGCGCTCTTATGCATTTTGTATATAAACGCAAGTATTCCAAAAAGAAGGGAGGCTGATCAAACCGATGGATGATAAGAAGGCCAAAAACAAAGAAGCCGTCAGGATGATAAAGTTCGTTTTCTTTTCGATCTCGGCAGGCATTATAGAGATCATAACGTTCAGCCTCTTAAACGAACTCGTAAAATGGCCGTACTGGCCGTGTTATCTCATAGCGCTTGTACTTTCGGTGCTGTGGAATTTCACGTTAAACAGAAACTTTACGTTTAAATCGGCTTCGAACGTTCCGATAGCGATGCTTAAGGTCGCGGGTTTTTACTGCGTGTTTACGCCCCTTTCCACACTGCTTGGCAATTATCTTGCAGAAACGCTTATGTGGAACGAATATCTGGTGACCGGCATCAATATGGCACTCAATTTTGTAACGGAATATCTTTTTGACAGATTCGTGGTTTTCGGAAACAGTCTGGACACAAACGCCGCTGCGCAAAAAGAAGCACAGGCGGCAGCAAATAATAATACAACGGAGGAGAAGGTAAATGAATAACTGCGGTATTTCAAGATGGGACGATCCCGGTGAGATCAATGCAAAGTTAAAGGAGCTTACAAGCCAGCCGATCTGGGAAGTGAGCGATGAGTATTACAACGATGAGGTAATGAAGTATTTCGACGAGAAATGCAAGTCATCCAAGGCAATATTTGAAGAAGCCAAGAATTATATTCCGGGAGGCGTTCAGCACAACCTTGCTTTCAACAAACCTTTCCCGATGTGTATGGAAAAAGCGGAAGGCGCATATCTTTACGATAAAGACGGAAACCAATATATAGACTTTTTGCAGGCGGGCGGTCCCACTATACTCGGAAGCAACTATGAGCCGGTACGTCAAAGAGTATTGGAACTTTTAAACACATGCGGACCGGTTACCGGACTTTTACACGAATCCGAGCTTATGATCGCCAAAGAGATCAACAAGCATATGCCGAACGTTGAGATGTTCAGAATGCTCGGATCGGGTACGGAGAGCTGTATGGCGGCACTTCGTATCGCGCGTATCGCAACCGACAAAAAGCGTATCATCAAGATGGGCGGAGCTTATCACGGATGGTCGGATCAGCTTGTTTACGGTCTTAAGATTCCCGGAAGCCGCGGACTTTTGGAATCACACGGTATACCCGGAGCGGATTACAGACTCACCGATGAGTGCAGACCCAACGACCTTAACATGCTTGAAGCGATACTTAAAAGAAACCGCTTAAAAGGCGGTACGGCTGCCGTAATGGTTGAGCCCGTGGGACCCGAAAGCGGCACCAGACCGATAGCCCGAGATTACAACAAGCACGTAAGAGA
>CACYCC010000135.1 GCA_902772805.1 uncultured Lachnospiraceae bacterium
CATAGAAATCATGGATATCGGGATTGAGCCAGAACTTCGGTGCGGGAAGCGGCTCTCTTGAAATTAGCTCTTTGATCGCGGGAATGTGTCTGTCATAAATATGCGCATCGGCTATCACATGCACGAATTCTCCGACATTCATGTCACAAACCTGTGCCAGCATATGGATAAGTACCGCATACTGAACTACATTCCAGTTATTGGCAGCCAGTACATCCTGTGATCTTTGGTTAAGTATCGCATTGAGCGTAAGCTTATCCTCACCCGGACGCTGCGTTACGTTAAACGTCATGGAATAAGCGCAGGGGTAAAGGTTCATCTCGCTTAGATCGGCGTGAACATAGATATTGGTAAGTATTCGGCGCGAAAAAGGATTGTTTTTAAGATCGTAGATGACTCTGTCAACCTGATCCATCATGCCTTCTTTGTATTTGTGCTTTACGCTCATCTGATATCCGTAAGCCTTACCGATCGAACCGTCCTCGTCGGCCCACTCGTCCCAGATATGGCTGTGAAGATCATGGATATTGTTGGACTTTTTCTGCCATATCCACAGCATCTCATCGGTGGCGCTCTTTAAAGCGGTCTTACGAAGAGTGAGTATAGGGAACTCTTCTCTTAAATCATATCTGTTGACAACGCCGAATTTCTTGACCGTATAGGCGGGAGTCCCGTCCGGCCAGTGAGGGCGCACCTTCTCACCTTCGGTGGATGTACCGTTTGTGAGTATGTCATTGCACATATCTATGAATATTCTGTCTGCTACGCTCATGTGTTATGTAAACTTAGCCTTTCTTTTTCTTTTTACCCTTCTTGCCCTCATAATCGTCAACCACAAAGTTGTCGGGATCCCACTTGTCCGCAAGGGAATTGATCTGGTTGGTGAATTTGGCAAGATCTTTGTTGGCGTGACCCTGGTTTTTCTGGATAACGGCCATGAGTCTCTGACCTGCTGCGATAAGTCTTGCAAAAGCATCCGAAACGATGGAGATTCTCTTTTTGCGCTTCTCGGGAGCTGCTTCGTATTCGAATTCTCCGGTAACAAGGTTGAATATCGTGCCCGAATACGGTGCCGTTGCGGGGATCTTCATCTCCTTGTTGACATATTCGGTAAATGCCTCTGCTGCGGTGTCGTCACCGTGTACCACAAATACGTGCTTGGGCTTTTCGTCAAATGCCGCAAGCCATTCGATAAGGCCGTCTTTGTCGGCGTGGCCCGAAAGACCGGGAAGGGAAGTGATCGCCGCACGGACCGAAATTGGCTCACCGAACAGTTTGACTTCATCGGCGCCTTCTATGATCGCACGTCCCAGAGTTCCGACTGCCTGATAACCTACGAAAAGTATCGTACATTCGGGACGCCAGAGATTGTGCTTTAAGTGATGGCGGATACGACCGGCTTCACACATACCCGATGCGGATATGATGACCTTGGGCTCTTCGTCAAAGTTAATGGCCTTGGATTCTTCGGCGGTGATGGCGAGATTAAGGCCCGGGAATGTAAGCGGGTTTTCACCCTTTTTAACCATTTCGAGCGCTTCTTCGTCGAAACAGGTGTAAAAGTTTTTCTGGAATATTTCGGTTGCGTCAACAGCAAGCGGCGAATCGACGTATACCGGGAAATCATGATATTTTACAAGGTCTCGCTGCTTTATCTGCTTGATGAAATAAAGGATCTCCTGAGTTCTTCCGACCGCAAAAGAAGGGATTACCACATTTCCGCCGCCGTCAAGAGTTTCCTGGATTATCTTGGCAAGATCTTCGACCGAATTAACTACTGCTTTTTCATGATACCTGTCACCGTAGGTGGATTCCATGATGACATAGTCGGCTTTTTCGGTGTATGCGGGATCTTTGATAAGAGGCTGATCTTTGTTACCTATATCACCTGAGAAACAGATCGTCCTGTGAACGCCGTCCTCGTTGATGAAAACTTCGATACTCGATGAGCCTAAGAGATGTCCTATATCGGTAAATCTGATCTTGATACCTTCCCATATCTCAACCATTGTATCGTAATGACACGGAACAAGGCATTTGATGGCATGCTCGGCATCTTCCATCGTATATACGGGCTCCGAATCATCTTCAAGCGAGGCACCACGTTTCTTTTTACGTGCACGCCACTCTGCTTCCTGCAGCTGTATATGCGCGCAGTCACGAAGCATTATCGAGCACAGATCCGCGGTTGCATCGGTCGCGTATATCGGCCCCCTGAATCCGTTTTTGCAAAGCTTCGGCAGCATACCGGAGTGATCGACATGTGCATGGGTCAAAAGAACAAAATCGAGATCCGCCTCATTGCACGGCAGTCCCTTGCTCTCGTAGGACATGTTACCCTGTTCCATACCGTAATCGACCACGAATCTCCTGCCACAAGCCTCAACATAATGGCATGAACCCGTAACCTGATGGTCGGCACCGACAAACTGAAGTATCATATGTAACCCTCCTGCTGTTTTTTTACCCGTCCAAACGGGACCAACCCCATATCCATTATAACAGATTTACAATAAAAATCGACAGTACCGCTCCCGCGGCTACCAGCACAAGACTTCCCTTGAAAAAAGCAAGTACAAGCGCCACGATCGTTCCCACAAGTGCCGCAACCGGATTGTCGGTACAATAAAAGATCGCGGGGAACGTAAGACTTGCCAGAACCGCATACGGCACATAATAAAGAAAAGATCTGATAAATCTTGACTTTATCTGTTTGGTAAAAAGCGTAAGCGGCAGGGCACGCGGAATATATGTAACAAGCGCCATGACGATCACGGCGATGGTGTAGGCGAGTATCTTATTCATACGGAACCTCCTTCATAAGAGGGAGATTCGGCCTCTTTGTTTTCTTTTGCCTCATTGACGGGTGCTATCGCAGCCATTACGGCCGAGGCGGCGATCGTTGCGATTATCATTGCAAATCCGTCGGTGATAAAAGAAAATACCGGGATATATTTAAGTGCACAGGTGATAGCGATGGAAATGAGGATCGCTCCGAGAATGGGAAGCGATTTCTTGGCCGGCGGCACGATGATCGCGATAAACATGGCATAAAGCGCTATGCCCATGGCATCGGCGAGTCTTTCGGGAAGAATGCTGCCCGTGATGGCACCGAGCGCCGTTCCGAGCGTCCATCCGATGATCGGCGTGGATATCAGGCCGTACATGTAATGCGCCGTTACTTCACGTTCTCTCGTGGAGGCGATCGCAAATACCTCGTCGGTCACGCCGAATCCGAATATAAGTTTTTGAATGAATTTTGTGCCCGGTCTTAACTTCTGCGTGAGTGCGAGGCTCATAAGCATATATCTTATGTTTATCACAAAAACGGAAAGACCTATCTCAAAAAGCGATGCACCCGCAACCATCAGACCCGTTCCGGCAAACTGGCCGGCACTTGTCAGGTTTGAAAGAGAAATGACTATCGCCATCCATATCGGAACACCGCCTTCAACTGCCCATATACCAAATGTAAAGGATACCGCGAGGTAACCCACCCCAATCGGTATCCCTTTCTTGAATCCGTCTTTAAACTCACCGGCTTCGGTCGTCTGAAACATCTGTACCCTCGTATTTCATAACACTTTTATAAAGCCATTCCAAAATATCACGTTTCTTGTAGGGCTTGACGATAACGTCGTTGATGCCCGTATTGGCCGAAGTCGCCATATCTTCGTAAAACGTGTTGGCTGTTATGCCCAGTATCGGAAGCCCCGAATCGTCTCTTGAACTTTCCCTGACCTTCTTGGCCGCTTCATTGCCGTCCATTACAGGCATCATGAGATCGGTAACAAACGCACTGAAATAATGCGGCTCCGACTCTATAAATATGTCATAAGCCTCTTTACCGTTCTCGGCCCAAACCACATTGAACCCTGCAGGTTCAAGCTGCGATCTGGCGATCTGAGCATTTATTTCATTGTCTTCCGCCAGCAGAACATTGCGTCCCGAAGCGAAACCGGTAATCTCCTCATCCGTGATCATACTACCATTTCCCCCATGGATACATTTCCCCTACGGTTACATTTTAACCCTTATTCTGCGCTTCTACAAGACTTACACCGCAATAAATTTCACGAAGCTTGGGCTTCTCGATCTTTCCCGTAGGATTTCTCGGGATATCCGCGAAGATGATCTTGCGGGGACGCTTATATCTGGGCATTCCCAGACAGAAGTCGTTTATCTCTTCCTCGGTAACTATCATATTGGGCTTAAGCTCTATGATCGCAGCTGCAATCTCACCGAGTCTTGGATCGGGCATACCTATAACTGCTACGTCATGGATCGCCTCGTGATTTCTGATAAAGTTTTCTATCTCAACGGGATAAAGGTTTTCACCGCCGCTTATGATGACGTCTTTCTTACGATCGACAAGCATTATAAAGCCGTCTTCGTCTTCAACCGCCATATCGCCGGTGTAAAGCCATCCGTCCTTTAATACTTCTTCGGTTGCCTTTTTGTCATGGTAATAACACTTCATGACGCCGGGACCTTTTAATATGAGTTCGCCTACATCGCCCTGCTTGACATCATTGCCGTTTTCATCGACGATCCTGGTCTCCCATCCGTATCCGGCTTTTCCGATAGCACCGACTTTGTGGATGTTTTCGATGCCCAAATGAACCGCACCGGGTCCGATCGATTCGGAAAGTCCATAGTTCGTGTCGTAATCGTGATTCGGGAATACTTCTTTCCACCTCTTGATAAGACTGGGCGGAACGGGCTGTGCGCCTATATGCATGAGTCTCCACTGGTCGAGACAGTAATCTTCTTTCTTAAGTTCTCCTGAATCAAGGGCTTCGAGTATATCCTGTGCCCACGGAACAAGGAGCCATACGATCGTGCACTTTTCCTTTGAAACGGCTTCGAGTATGGTCTTCGGCTTAGTACCTTTAAGAAGGACTGCCTTTGATCCGGAGATCAGTGAACCGAACCAGTGCATCTTTGCTCCGGTATGATAAAGAGGAGGGATGCAAAGGAATATATCATCCTTGTTCTGAGAGTGATGGTTCTGCTCAACTCTTGCAGAATGGATAAGTGATTCATGATTATGAAGGATAGCCTTGGGAAATCCTGTAGTACCCGAACTGAAGTAGATCGCAGCATCATCCTTCTGATCGATCCTTATATGAGGAGAAACGGACGGGCAGTTGGCGGTAAGCTCGTTATAGCTCTCTGCATATGCGGGGCAGTTCTCACCTACGTAAAAGAGCATTCTGTTGGGAGCGATACTGTCAACTATGGTCTGAACTCTGTCAACGAACGAAGGTCCGAACACGAGGACGTCAGCCTCAGCAAGGTTAACGCAGTATTCGATCTCGTCTGCTGCATATCTGAAATTAAGGGGTACTGCAAGAGCACCTGTCTTTAGAATTCCGAAATAAATGGGCAGCCACTCGATGCAGTTCATAAGAAGGATGGCTACCTTGTTTCCCTTTTTGATACCTCTTTTTATAAGGAGGTTGGCGAACCTGTTGGCCTTTTCATCAAAAACCTGCCAGGTTATCTCTCTGCGGTATGAGTGCATCGGATTTGGTTCAACCAGGTCTGCCTCCATCCATGAAGTTCTCTTGACCTCTTTTTCTTCGGGGTTGATCTCAACCAGTGCAACTTCGTCCGAATAGCTTCGGGCATTCTGTTCAAGTACATCAACGATCGTCATTTTTGTTACCTTTTCCTTACCAAATAATACTTACACGCTTAAACGCGCCAACGCTTTAACGCTTTTACCCAATAAAGTATATAACACGTATTTTACCGTGTCAAGGATAATTAAAGACTCATCCGCAAATCCCAAAAATGCGGTTTAAAGTCCCATCATATCCTTAACCTTTTCGATCTTTTCTTCGGCGCTCTTTCCTATGGATCTGCTGACCGAAGTGATCTTGTCCATGTAGTTTTCAAGATGTTCCCTGATGGAGATGTTGGACCTGAATGCATTGAAGAACCTGTTTTTGAAATCGTGTTCTTCATTGTAGTGTCTGATGGTATCCTTGAATTCCTGGTAAAGGACCACGACCGCGTTGTCACGGGCATATTCCCTGATCCTTGCCGCGATGTTAAATGAATAACCGATGTCAACGATCAGTATACCGAAATAGATACCCAGGAAAAAAATGAAACCGACATTATCGTAAAGCCATTTGACCATCCGTACGACATAGGGCTGCATGAAGAAATAATAAAGTGCGGCGATCACAGTCCAGATTGCTGAAAACTGCGGGCATATTATCCCCTTTATATTTCCCTTCATTCCGGAATAATCCCACAGCTTTAAGTTGAGCTTTTTTATAAATATGATACCTGCGATATACTCGATGAGCGTCATAAGAACTCCCATCAGAATGATCGCAATAAGGATCCCGCCCCAGCTAAGACGGTGTCCCTGCCATATTGAAAGCTCCGGGATAAGTGACATTAGAAAAAGGACCAGAAGGCCGAATCCGTACAAAGGAAGGCAGGGCCCTATTAAGAACCCCGGATTTATCCATTTTCTTTCGGGATTGGCCGTTGATATGAACCTGCGAAAAAACAGCTCAAGCACCCAGCCCAAGCTGCTTCCGAATCCGAAAACAAATATTAATATCATAAATACGCTCTCGAGCGTACCTATACCTGTAATTACCGGCATTTCTTACTCCTGTCCGTCCCAGCAGTATGTGCAGAGTTTTTCCTTGGGAAGACCTACAGCCTCGATCATATCATCAAGTCTGTTAAATGCAAGAGTCGTGAAGTTCAACTTATCACAGATATGACCTATCATCTCCTGATATTCAGCAGAATCGGGATTTGAGTAAGCATCGAGGTTCACGTTTGCGATATCGCCCTCCATCTCCTTTATCACGCGGCGGGTGATAAGCTCCATCTCAGATGTGGAACGTGAGAAGTTGAGGTACTTACAGCCGAAAAGAAGCGGCGGACATGCAGGACGCACATGCACTTCCTTTGCACCGCTCTCATAAAGGAATTC
>CACYCC010000136.1 GCA_902772805.1 uncultured Lachnospiraceae bacterium
CGTGGCAAGTTCATACGTCCATTCGTTGGGAAGCTCCACCTTATATATTCTGGCAAGTTGAGCATCGCAGGCAGTTTCAAAAATTTCCACGCTGTTCCACAAGACGGACGGATTCTTATACTCCTGTGGCGCGTTCTTTGGAAGCAACACCTCGGCATAAACGAGGTCCTCTGAATATTTGGGGTAATAGGTTTGTCCGTTGTATTCGCAATACATTTTCTCACGTTCGATATACGAACTTTGTTCCACAGCACAATGACCTGCTTTTGCACCGGCACTTCGTCCACAGATTCCGACTCGGGTACTTAAGTTTTTAACTGCCATGTTCAGCCCTCTCTTTCTGTCGTTGCGTCAGCACACGATAAAAGGGGCTTGTCCCGGCTGTCCGCAGGACGCTCTCGGCAGAGCGCGCAGTACCACCGCAGGTGGTATATCTGTGCGCACCTAATAAAATTAGGTGAAAGACTTTATCAGAAATTGTCTTCTGCAAAGCTCTCACCCGCCTCTCTGTTTTGTGCCGTTTCCGGCACCTTTGTTGTGCGATCTTTAACGATCGCTCTTATCATATTTTGAATGTCAGGATTTTTGAAAGCACAAGCCAAAATACGTGTCATTTCTTGTTCCGAGAAGTCATAACACTCGGGGAAGTATTTTGCTACGATTCCGCCCATTATAAACTTATGATGATCTTGCTCTTTTCTTGCTTTTGCCTTCTCTTCACGCTTGGCTTTGGCAAGTTCAGCTTGTGCCCTTTTTACCCTTTCTTCAGCTTGTAATATCTTTTTTGATTTTTCTTCCTGTGTCATTTAAAATTCTCCTTTCGTATGTGTGTAGTGATCAGCTGCTAAGTAGCTGTTGTTCAATTGCTTCGAAGTCGTAATCCGTACGCTGAGGGTAGTCGCAGAAAGAATTCTTTTTGACAGGAGAAACCGAATAGGTTGTCTTTCTGTTCTTTTTTTCCAGACACCACTTATAAATCGTTTCGTAGTTACAACAGCCTTGATAGCCACAGTTCTTTATACGCTGAATAGTGTAGTCTACGGATACCTTTCCAAATTCGGAGACGAGCTTCTCATAATCGGAATCGTTGAGGGTGTCCGCCTTACACTCTTTATTGTTATTAGATTTATAAATATTAGATTTGTTAGTAATATATTGTGACCGGTTTTCCGTAAGCGGATTTTCGGTATCCCGATTTACCGTATACGGGTTTTCGGGGAACGGTGAAATGTCTGATATTTCCTGGGGTTCATCGTCGTTCCTTGGTTTATCGGGTGGATTCGACGATCTGATGGGTGTTTCATGGACTTCAAGATCAGTGGACTCAAATTGTCCCTTGCTTCCTCTGCTCTGGATCCTGGTAACGTATCCTTTGGAGATCAGACTGTTGAGTATCCGCGCGATCTTTTCCCTTCCGTCCGGCAGGATCTGACTGAGTCCTGCTATGGTAAAGTTCCATTTATCCGGCAGGGAAAGAAGGGTCAAAAGAAGCCCCCGTTCTGCGAGAGACAGCGTCCTGTCCCTCATGATGTTCTGTGAAACTATGGTGTAGTTTCCCTGTGTTTTGTTCTTAAGTACTGCCATACATTCTCCTTCTTTGTACAAAAAAGAAGAGCATAAAAACGCCCTCCTCAAACCTTGTGAAATGGCAAGGTTCAAAGAGAACTTCGTTCTAACTTTTTTTCTAACCGAAATCAGTTATTCAGATTTTATTCCATGTTATCTTGTGGTATACTTGAGATGCTGTTAGAAAGAAGAACAAGATTATAAGAACTTTTGACACAAAACGAACCGGAATAAGAAATTGCAATCAATATTCGGGACGCTGAGGTCGCAAGTTCGAATCTTGTCACTCCGATTAAAAAGGGTATCCTTTATGGATACCCTTTTTTAATCGAAAATTAAAAGTTGAAGGTGTGACTTCAGATCGTTCCGAACGCACCGACCGGAGCGAAGCGGAGACCGCAAGTTCAAAATATGTTATACTAAATAGAAGACTGGAGGAGGGCTTATGAACTTAAGAACACTTGGTAAGACAGGACTTAAAGTAAGTGAGATCGGATTCGGCGGTGAATGGCTTGAAAGGCACGAAGAGGCCGAATCGGTAGAGCTCATTAAATACGCTCACGAAAAGGGCATAAACATTATAGACTGCTGGATGCCGGATCCTAAGTCAAGAGACATAATCGGTAAAGCTATGGAGGGCTGCAGAGATTCATGGTTTGTGCAGGGTCATATCGGATCGACGTATCAGAACGGACAGTACGTACGCACCAGAGACATGAAATTTGTCCCCGGGGCTTTTGAAGATCTGTTAAAACGTTTAAAGACCGACTATATAGATCTTGGAATGATCCATTATATCGATTCTGTTGAAGACTGGAACAACGTAATGAACGGTGAGTTCATAGAGTATGTTCATAAACTTCATAAAGACGGAACGATCAGGCATATAGGCTTAAGCACCCATAACCCCGTGATCGGAAAGCTTGCCGTGGAAACGGGATTTATAGAGATGATACTTTTCAGCATCAATCCCGCATTTGATATGAGACCTGCGACCGAAGATCTCTATTCAATGTTTGACGGATACGATGATGCAGGTAACCTTAACCTCTCGGGTATCGATCCCGAAAGAGCAGAGTTTTACCGTATGTGCGAAGAGCATAACGTAGGACTGACGGTCATGAAAGGTTTCTTTGGCGGAGCCTTGCTTGACAAGGAAAGGTCGCCTTTCGGCGTTGCTTTTACGCCGGTGCAGCTTATACACTATGCACTTACAAGGCCGGGCGTTGCTTCGATCCTGTGCGGATACGATCTCAAAGAACAGATCGATGAAGCTGTTTCATATGAGACCGCCACAAGCGATGAAAAAGACTATGCTTCGGTGATCGCTTCGGCGCCCATGCATTCGTACTCGGGACAGTGTACGTATTGCGGGCATTGCAAACCATGTCCCATGAACATCGATATTGCGATGGTAAATAAGTTTTACGATCTTTCGACAACGCAGAAAACCGTGCCGGAAAGCGTGTCCGAACACTATAAAGCACTTGAGCACACCGCATCGGAATGTATCGGATGCAAGGGATGTGAGAGCAGATGTCCTTTTGGCGTCAAGATCGCCGACAGGATGACAAAAACCGCC
>CACYCC010000137.1 GCA_902772805.1 uncultured Lachnospiraceae bacterium
AGGGCGTGAGCGATCGTTTCTTTTGTCTTAAATGACATGAAGGGATTGCGGAATCTTACGGTTCCGTTACTGATGTCATCGACGTTGTTCTTGATATTTTCGGAATACGAAGTAACGATGGGACAGTTATAGTGGTTGTTGGTATCCCTTACTTCATCGCGTTCATAAAAGATAGCGGGATAGAAGATAAAGTCGGGCTTTTTATCAATAAGCCACTGAATGTGTCCGTGTGCCAGCTTTGCGGGATAACATTCCGATTCGCTCGGGATCGATTCGATACCGAGTTCGTAGATGTTATGGCTTGAAAGCGGCGAAAGAATGACTCTGTAACCGAGTTTTGTAAAAAACGTATGCCAGAAAGGATAGTTTTCGTACATGTTAAGAACTCTCGGAATTCCGACGGTTCCGCGATATGCCTTGTCCTCGGTAAGAGGTTCGTAATTGAAATATCTCTTTAACTTGTAATCAAATAAGTTGGGGATGTTGTCTTTGTTCTTTTGCTTGCCGATACCGCGTTCGCAGCGGTTTCCGGAAATGTACTGTCTGCCGCCCGAAAATCTGTTGACGGTAAGACGGCAGGAGTTGGTACATCCCTTACACTTGGCCATGCTTGTTTCAAAGCGAAGCTCACATATATCGTCGTAGTCAAGCATTGTGGTCTCGTAATCTTCGGTATAGCGCTCGCGGGCGATAAGGGCAGCTCCGAATGCACCCATGATACCGGCGATATCGGGACGGATCGCCTGGCAGTCGGCAACTTTTTCAAAACTTCTTAAAACCGCATCGTTGTAGAATGTACCGCCCTGAACAACGATATTTTTGCCGAGCGATGAAGCATCGGATACCTTGATGACTTTAAAGAGGGCATTTTTGATGACAGAATAGGCAAGGCCTGCGGAGATATCATCAACACCCGCGCCTTCCTTCTGAGCCTGTTTAACCTTCGAGTTCATGAATACGGTACATCTGGTACCGAGATCTATGGGATTCTTGGCAAACAGGGCTTCTTTTGCAAAGTCCTTTACCGAATAGTTAAGTGACTTGGCAAAAGTCTCTATGAACGATCCGCAGCCCGAAGAACATGCTTCGTTTAAGAGCACGGAATCAACAGTCTTATTCTTTATCTTGATACATTTCATATCCTGACCGCCGATGTCGAGGATGCAGTCAACATCGGGCTCAAAGAACGCTGCGGCATAGTAGTGGGCAACGGTTTCAACCTCACCGTCATCCAGCAAAAATGCGGCTTTCATGAGTTCTTCGCCGTATCCGGTAGAACATGAGCGCACGATCTTAACATCTTCGGGCATCATCTTATAAATGTCTTTTAAGGCATCTATCGCAGTCTGAAGGGGTGAACCGTTGTTGTTGGAGTAAAAAGAATGAAGAAGAGTACCGTCTTCACCCACAACAGCGATCTTGGTGGTAGTGGAACCTGCGTCGATACCCAAAAAGCACTTTCCACGGTAATCCTTAAGGCTGCCTTTCTTGACGCATGCCTTGGAATGGCGGTTTTTAAACTCTTCGTAAGCATTTTCATCGGCAAAGAGAGGCTCCATACGGGCAACTTCGAAATCCATGCGGATACCCTTTGAAAGCGTGTCGATCATCTCGTTGAGGGAAACCGAGACATCTTCACGCGCCGTAAGAGCGGAACCCATGGCGGCAAAGAGATGAGAGCGGTCGGTATTTACAACATGCTCGTCATCAAGCTTTAACGTCCTTATGAATGCGACTTTAAGTTCTGACAGGAAATGAAGAGGACCGCCCAGAAATGCCACACGACCGCGTATCGGTTTACCGCAGGCAAGCCCCGAGATGGTCTGATTGACAACCGCCTGGAATATGGAAGCGGATAAGTCTTCTTTGGTGGCACCGTCGTTGATAAGGGGCTGGATGTCGGATTTTGCGAATACTCCGCATCTTGCCGCTATAGTATAAAGAGAATTGTAGGATTTTGCATATTCGTTAAGGCCGGACGCATCGGTCTGCAAAAGGGATGCCATCTGGTCGATAAAAGAACCGGTACCGCCTGCGCATATACCGTTCATACGCTGTTCGACATTACCGCCTTCAAAGTAGATGATCTTGGCATCCTCACCGCCGAGCTCGATGGCAACGTCGCACCCTGAAGTCATTTCGGTAAGGGCCGTCGATACGGCGATAACTTCCTGAGTAAAGGGAACACCAAGGTGATTGGCAAGCGTAAGACCGCCGGATCCTGTGATCATGGGATGAACTTCTATATCGCCCGTTGTTTCGCGTGCTTTTACCAGAAGATTTTTAAGCGTCTCCTGAATGTTTGCAAAGTGTCTTTCATAATCCGTAAAAAGAACGTTTTTGTCGCTGTCCATAACAGCTATCTTAACGGTTGTGGAACCTATATCTATTCCGAGTGTATACATCATGATTCTCCGAATTACTTATTTATAAAGCCAATTCATTATAGATGAGGAGATTATAAAAATCAATTACTTAAAATTTTTTAGATTTGTTTCCGATAGGTTAAAGAACTGTTTCTTTTGGAATATTTAAGATTTGTTTAATTGCTTATATTTAGACAAAATGCTACTATGTTAAATATCGAAGTGAAAAACCTCGTTTAAAAGGATATGAAAATGAATCTTGAAAAGAAATTCGGCAGATATGCTCTTAAAAATCTGCCTCTTATAATGATCATATGTTACGTCATAGGATATGTTCTGATGTTTATCGACAGACAGAACATCATCCTTAATTTTATTTGTTTAAATCCGTACAGGATAATTTTCAAAGGACAGGTCTGGAGACTTGTTACCTGGGTTTTGATACCCCCGAGTTCGTTTGGCTTTTTTACCATCATCATGCTGTTTTTCTATTACTCGATCGCGGGAACGCTTAACCAGGTGTGGGGCAATTACAAGTTCAACGTTTACATCTTTTCGGGAATGCTGTTTACGATACTCGGAAGCTTTGTGCTGATGGGACTTATTTATATGTTCCCCGAATTTTGCTTAAAACAGCTTTCGGTCGGAGGCATAGCGCTGTCAAGCATAATGGCCGAGAACGGTACGGTTACCACAAATGTGGCTGCAGACGGATATATCGTTGATTCCATTCTTCAGATATGCGGCGTGTACAAGTTTTCGACCTTTTATATCAATATGTCGATCTTCCTTGCTTTTGCAAGCACATTTCCGGACAACAGGGTGCTTTTCATGTTCTTTATCCCCATCAAGATCATGTGGCTCGGTATCGCTTACGGCGCAATACTGCTTGTCCAGGTATTCATGGGCGACATCTTCGATAAAGTTGTTATCATAGCATCGCTTCTTAACTTCGGCATTTTCTTTTTACTGTTCAGAAGGTCTATGAACCGGACGATCAAGGACAAGATAAAACAGAGTATGCGCAAGCGTGAATTTGACCGCAGGATGCAGGATGCAATGTCGGGTACGGCATCGGGCGCGTACGGAAACGGTATCTCAAAGCATCGCTGTGCAATATGCGGCAGGACCGAGCTTGACAATCCCGACCTTCAGTTCAGATTCTGCTCGAAGTGTAAAGGCAACTACGAATACTGTAACGATCACCTCTTCAGTCATACGCATGTTGAGTAAAAGAAAATACCGGGGTTTTATATAATGAGCGAACAGAGTGAATTTTTAAAAAAGATAGAAGAACTTAACGAACTGGCAGCCGATCAGGAGAACGTTATATTCATGGATCAGCTTCTTGCGATATTTCCGGAAGCCGAAGGCAATGAGGAACGTATTAAGCTGCTTACCGATTATCTTAAGGAAAAACGTATCGGTGTTGACGAAAAGATCGATGCCGACGAGTTCATGACAGAGGATGAGAAAAATTATCTTGAGTATTATCTTGAAGATCTAAAGCCTCATAAACTGTCCGATGACAAAAAGAACGATCTTCGCAAAAAGGCGATTGCCGGTGATGAAGAGTCCGCAATGAAGGTCTTAAACGACTATCTTGTAAATGTTGTCGATATCGCCAAACTCTATACGGGACAGGGCGTTTTGATAGAAGATCTTATCGGGGAAGCCAATATAGCGCTGGTTGGTGCACTTGAAGGCATCGGAGCACTTGAAGAAGCGGACGATGTAGACGGTTTCTTTTCTAAGATATGTATGGATGCGATGCAGGATATTATAGCGTCAAGACTCGATGAACTCAGTGAAGACGAGAAACTTGTCAAAAAGGTAAATAAGGTGTCGAAGGCCGCCAAAGAGTTGTATAAACTGCTCGGAAGAAAAGTTACGGTCGATGAGTTGTGCGAGGAATCGGGGCTTTCAAGGGCTTCGGTCATTAAGGCGATAAAGCTTACCGCAAACAATATAGAAGAGATAGATTACAAAGAAGACGAACAATAACACAGATCATAATAATTTTGGGAGCATTCCTGTAATTCAGAAATAACGCCAATAGAATAAAGTGAAACCTCGCGGTATGATGAAGGTATCATCTTGGACGGATGAAAAATACCAAATCATAGGGAGGTTTCACCATGAACTTAACACAGAATGACAGACTTAATCAAGTAACAGCGGACACATTAGTAGTAGGTGTTGATATAGGATCTCAGAATCACTTTGCCAGAGCATTTGACTGGAGAGGGTTCGAGTTCAGCAAAAGAGCGTTTCGGTTCAGTAATACAAGTATTGGATTTCTATCATTTCTACGATGGCTGTATGAACTGGAACAAAAGACTGATACAAAGAGGGTCATTGTTGGATGCGAACCGACAGGGTGTTATTGGCTGACGTTCCAGAAGTTCCTTAAGGATCACGGAGTACTGCTTGTGACGGTAAATCCGCACAGTGTAAAGAAATGCAAGGAACTGGATGATAACAGCCCGGAAAAAAGCGATCTGAAGGATCCAAAGACGATTGCAGGTCTGGTCAAGGATGGGCGTTTTTCAACATCATATCTTCCAAGTGGAATATATGCGGAGATAAGAGAAGCGTCAGCATGCCGGGACATGATTATGAAACAACATGTGCGGCTTGCAAATCAGATACAGGGATGGCTGCAGAAATACTTCCCGGAGTATTTTGAATGCTACAAGGATTGGGATTCAACAAGCGGTTTAATGGTTCTTAAGAACGCACCATTACCGCAGGACATTATAAAGCTCGGAGCAGGAGGCGTCAATCAGATATGGCGTGAAGCCAAGGTGCGTGCGGCAGGAATAAAAAGGGCAACGACCCTGGTGGAAGCTGCACAAAACAGCGTAGGACTTGAAGGAGGTGAAGCCGCAAGGCTTGAGATATGGATCCTCGTTAATGACTATGCTTCCAAGGTTGAACAACTTGACCGATTGGATGCGTTCCTGAAAGAGAAGATAATGGAAGTGCCGAACGTGGAGAAACTGCTCGCCATTAAAGGAGTAGGACTGAGTACGGTTATAGGCTTTGTGGCCGAGGTCGGTGATATCGGACGTTTCACCGATCCAAGACAGGTACAGAAACTTGCAGGACTTGAGATCACAAAGATAAGTTCCGGCAAGAGGAAAGGTCAACCGGGTATCAGCAAGAGGGGCAGAAGAAAGCTTCGAAGGACGATGTATGAGTCTGCAAGAGCACTTATCAACTGGAATTCCGCATTTCTGGATGTATTTCTATACTACAGGAATCGGGAACATAGGCCGCTTGGGAGCATGCAGGCAAAGATAGCAGTTGCATGTAAGGCTATAAGGGTGTTCTTCGTGATCATGCAGACGGGATGCGACTTTGATGAGGAACGATTCAGAAAAGACATCCTGCGACCAGAAGTAGCGTAACTATCAACAAAGCACACTGTAACAGTATAACGTCCGCCAAGATTCTATTGGTGCTGGATTACAGGAGTGCTCTCTATGAAATGACAAAGCAGAGCGAAGCCGCTATAGCATATTTTATAGGGCATGACCCTGATTGGGAGCATAGGCGGCACCCCACTATGGGCAGGCTGGACGACGGAATTTGGGACCCGGTGTTATAACCGGATGATCCTGTTAGACAT
>CACYCC010000138.1 GCA_902772805.1 uncultured Lachnospiraceae bacterium
AATGTAAGCCGTGCTTTAAACGACCATAATGTTCCGTTTTATGCTTCAAGCGTCGGGACATTCTATCGCGCGCCTGAAGTTCAGGGTATCATCAATTTCTTAAGGGTTCTTGATAATCCCTTAAATGATGTCCCGTTGTTCGGTTCTTTTACATCATTTTTCGGCAAAGCTGACAATGAGCTTGCCGCTGCGATAAGCGCGGAAGCGGCCGATGGAGAATACTATTACTTCGAAAAAATGCAGGGATATCATCAAAGACATCCCGAAAATAAAGTGGTGGAAGATTTTATTAACCTTATCGGTCAATACAGGGAATTAAGCACTTATATGCCTATCAGCGATCTCATTACCCGGCTTGTGACAAAGACGGGATATCTTCTGTGCGAAAGTTCCAAGCCCATGGGCAAACAGCGGGAAGCCAATATAGAACTTTTGATAAGAAAAGCATCCGATTTTTCGAAGACCAGCTTTTTCGGTATTTTCCATTTCTTAAGATATATCGAGCTTATCGAAAAGACCGAGCAGGACGAGGGTGAAGCAAACATTGCCGATGAAGGCGCGGATGTTGTACGCGTGATGAGCATTCATAAGAGCAAAGGTCTTGAATTTCCGATATGTATCGTTATGGCATTGGAAGATGATATCGCCAAAATGGACGGCAGAGGTGAATTTTTAACGGATATAGAAGAAGGTATAGGCGCCAATGCCATAGACCCCAAAGCCCGCACCAAAGTAACGACGATAAAACGTGAACTTATAAAAAAGAAAATAAAAGATGAAGCACTCGGTGAGAGTATAAGGGTACTTTACGTAGCAATGACGCGCGCACGTGACAGGCTCATTCTTTTGGGTGCGGCCGACAATGCCTTGGAGTCACTTTCCGAAACGGGCAAGACATCTTCGTATCTTGAACTGTTAAAAGAGCCGGTAACGGCCGATGATAACAAATACTTTGACATCGGTGTGTTTGCTTCTGATGAGATCGAAAAAGCCGAGACGGAAATATCTTTTGATAAAAAAGAAGCAAAAGCATTCCTTATAAAGCCCTCGGACAACGGGCAATTGCGTGACCGTATAAAAAACGTTCTTACATTTGAATATCCTCATAAAGAGCTTGAAGGACTCTACACCAAGACAAGCGTATCCAGTCTTAAGATGGAGGCAATGGAAGAAGTTCAGGGAGAGACCGAGGCTTTGTTCAAAGAACGCGAACGCGAAGAGTATATCCCGATGTTTGCGGGAGGTGTAAGACACATCTCGGGTACCGACCGAGGCAGCGCTTATCATGCACTTCTTGCTCTTGTCGATTATACAAAAGAGCCTTCAAAAGAGGAGTTTGACAGACAGATCAAAGCGGCTGTTGCGAACGGTGTTACTACAGAAGCAGAAGTTTCGCTTGTAAATATGAACAAGATACTTGCCTTTGCATCGACCGATATGGCGAAGCGCATGCATGCGGCGGCACTCAGGGGCGAACTCTACAAAGAGCAGCCTTTTGTGATGGGCGTCAGCGCATCGCGGGTAAATCCGGCATTTCCCGAATCGGAGACCGTACTGGTACAGGGTGTTATCGACGTTTTCTTTTACGAAGGCGACAAGGTCGTAGTGCTGGATTATAAGACGGATAATGTAAAAGATGCCGCGGAGCTTGTTGAGAGGTATCGCGCCCAGCTTGATTACTACGGGGATGCGCTTAAAAACCTGACGGGAAGAGAGGTCGGGGAGCGCGTATTATATTCTTTTGGACTTAATGAAAATATTGTGATAGAATGACTCTGTTATGTTATTAGGAGTCACAGATTGAGTTTTTTGTTATGAATGGTAAAGTCGGAATAATCCTTGAAGGCGGCGCGATGCGAAGCATTTTTACCGCCGGGATAATGGATTTTTATCTGGAAAAAAAGATCGATATTCCAAATGTCATAGCCGTATCGGCGGGAGCTTATGCGGGTATGAACTACGTTTCGGGACAGAAGGGCAGGATAATAGATTCTGTCGTTGAGCCGTTAAGGCACGAGAAGATGCTGGGCCTTTCGGTGTGGTTAAGAACGGGAGATTTCTTTAATATGGATCTTCTTTTTGACCGCATTCCAAGGTATGACTGCCCGTTTGATTTTGAAGCATTTCAAAATTCCGGTAAGAAGTTTATCACAAGCGTCATAAACTGTAATACGGGTGAACCCAGATATTACGATAAGTTCAAGGATTTTGATGAGTATCTCAATGTTATAAGAGTCGGCAATTCGCTCCCGCTTCTTGCCAAAGTCGGACACATAGACGGCGAACCCTACATGGACGGCGGAATGGTAGATGCGATACCGGTAAGCAAGGCGCTTGAAGAAGGCTGGGATAAGATAATAGTGGTATTCACGCGTGAGGCCACATATCGCAAGAAACAGACCGGAGACATCTATAACTCAAAGATCGTTAAAGTGCTTTACCACAAATATAAAGGACTTCTCAAAGCGATCGATGTACGCCCGCAGGTTTACAACGATTCGATCGAGAAGTTAAATGAACTCGAAAAAGCCGGAAAGGCCTTTATTTACAGGCCTGAAGGCATAAAGCTCGAAAACCGCGAAAGCGATCCCGACGTACTGACAAACTACTATAAAGTAGGCTTTGACTACGCGGCATCAAGATACGATGAGCTTATGAAATTTTTAGAAGCATAACCGGACGGGTACTTCAAAGATTTTGCTTGTCAACCCGTAAGGGCTGTGTTATAATCCGTTTTGTTGCGTACCATTAGGGGCATAGTTCAAAGGTAGAACAGTGGTCTCCAAAACCATCGATGTGGGTTCGATTCCTACTGCCCCTGTTAAAAAGACCTTGAGAGTGATCTCAAGGTCTTTTTTTGCGCCCTGCGGGCGGAATACGTTTCCAATGTTACTTGAGGCATTTCTACAGCCACTCGTTCCAGAAATTCTCGATCGCGCGGGATACCGAGTCGCCGTTTACCGTTAAGACATCTTCCCATTCACGGGGGAAAAGCCGTCTGTAATCGGGGAATTTGAACCGTTCGTCCAAAAGTGCCACGATCCCAACGTCTTCTTCGGTCCTGATGACTCTTCCGGCAGCCTGCAGCACTTTATTCATGCCGGGGAATCTGTAGGCGTAGTCATATCCGCTTTCTCCGCGTTCATCAAAGAATTTTTTGATGATATCCTGTTCAAGGCATACCTGCGGAATACCGGTTCCCACTATCACGGCGCCGATCAAAGAATCGTTTTTAAGATCTATGCCTTCCGCAAAGATACCTCCGAGCACGCAAAATCCGATCAGCACCGAATCTTCCCTCACGGTATTGAAGTCATTTAAGAATTCCTCGCGTTCTTCCTCACTCATGCCCGAACTCTGGATCTTGACCGTAACATTTTCGGGAATGTTTAATACTTCAAACGCCTCATACACGCTTTTCATAAAGCCGTAAGAGGGGAAAAATACCATATAATTGCCGTGTCTTTCCGAGACTATCTTATCTATATGCGATGCGATCTTTAAATATTCGGACTCACCGCGCCTTGTATATTTGCTGGTGACATCGTCGGCGATCATGACCGCCCGTTTTGCCGGATCGAAGACGGACTTTGCATAAACTTCGTAATCGTCCGGATTTCCGCCCAGCAGTTCCTTGTAATATGTGATGGGTAAGAGTGTTGCGCTGAAAAGAACACATGCTCTTGCATGTCCCATACATTCCATTAAGTTATTTCTCGGATTGACGCAGAAGAGCCTTACATAAAATTCTCCTCTTGAGTCGTAGGAACAGTAGACCGTGTAATCATCATCCAGGAGCTCGTAAATATTTAAAAACTCACTGATCTCAAAGTAGTATTCAAGGATCGTTTCCCTTAGTTCACCGCTGATCGCATACTTTTCGCGGCCTCGAGACCTTGCTTTATCCTGAAGCACCTTTTCAAGTATCGAATACAGGCGTCCGAGTGAGGCTGCGAGCTTCTCCATCGGCGGATCGTAGAGCACGTGGTCACACATTCTTTTAAGTTCCAGAAATTGCTTGTTAACGGCGGCAGCACGTTTGGAAACATCCGGAAGATCGTCGTCGGTAAGCCGTTTTAACTCAAGGAACATTTCCTTATCAAGAGAGGCCGAATACATTTCGCGCCCTCTGTCCACCAGATTGTGGGCCTCGTCTATTAAAAATATGTTCTTTTCAGTGTTTGAATCTCCAAAGAAACGTTTGAGTTTCGCCTGCGGATCGAAAGCATAGTTGTAATCGCCTATTATAAAATCCGCAAACAGCGATGCATCAAGTCCAAGCTCGAAAGGACAGACCTGATGGAGATTTGCGTATTTTTCGATGGTTTCACGGGTATATGATTCCGAGGACGTCAGCATATCGTAAAGCGCGTCGTTGATCCTGTCAAAATGCCCCTTGGCATACGGACATGCATCGGGATTGCAATCCTTGTCACCTGTCATGCATATCTTTTCCTTGGCGGTCAGAATGATGCCTTTTATCCTAAGTCCCGCTTCCCTAAGTATGTCGAGGGTATCCGCCGCAACGGTACGTGTGATCGTCTTGGCGGTAAGGTAAAAGATGCGGTCCGCTTTCTTTTGCCCGATCGCACAGACCGCAGGATATACGGTCGATATCGTTTTTCCGACACCGGTGGGGGCTTCTATAAAGAGCTTTTTGGCGTGATGGATTGTGTAATAGACCTGTTTGACGAGTTCTTCCTGTCCGTCGCGGTATTCAAACGGAAACGGAAGCCCGATGATGGAAGCATTGCGTGTTTCACGCCATTCCAGGATGAGCTTTGCCCATTTCTCATAGCCGCCGACTACTTCAAGCACAAATTTTTCAAGTTCGGCAAAAGAACACTTTTCGTGGAAATATTTGATCTCTTCGGTCTCGATGTTACAGTAAGTGATCCTTACCGTGATCTCGTCCGTGGGATTTTCAAGTGCATACATATATGCGTAGAATTTGGCCTGAGCCAGGTGAAGAGGCTTGGCCTCCTTGAATTTCATGACATCTGCGTAGGTTGATTTGATCTCGTCGATCGTAACGCCTTCGGAGTTCACTATAAGTCCGTCGGCACGGCCTTCAACGGTGATGGCGACATCGGTCCCTTCATAAACAAAAGCAAGCGGTACTTCGGCACTGTAATCAGCACCCATGCGTTTTTGTATCATACGATGGATACGACCGCCTTCAAGCATCGCCTGCTCCGAAAAAGCACCTATTCTGTTGTCGATGTCACCTGAGCGGAGCATAAACTCCACTATGTTCCTGACGGAAATCTTATACTCCAACACCTTAATCAACAAGCCCTTGCGTGAGCGCGTAAGAAGTTTTCGAGTTCCTCGTTGTAACCGTTGTAAGACACGGTAAGAGGAACAGACATATCAAGTCCCAACACGCCGATGATCGACTTCGCATCTACATAATATCTGTTATTTGAAGCCACATCAATATCAAAATTGCATTTTGATGTTACTGCCACGAACTCCTTAACAAGATACGGATTCAGCATGATTCGTTTTTGCATGGTGTCAATTCTCCTTCCGTTTTTTGTTTTCAGATTATTATACTTAGGAAAACGGTTTCCTGAAATGTGGAATATGCCGAAAAAACATATTTTTTTGTTGCATAATTCGTGAATATGTAGTTAAATGTTACAGTGTAAACAACAAGATATGGTGTTTTTAGCCATTAAAAGGAGAAAATTATGGGAAAAACGTTCATCCCCGAAGGGTACAGTCCGAAACTTTCCCTTCACGACACGCAGATAGCGATCAAAACCGTTAAGGATTCATTTCAGACACTTCTTGCAGAAAGACTGAATCTTTTGCGCGTATCGGCACCTTTGTTTGTCGATCCGGCACAGGGCCTTAATGATAACTTAAACGGGGTTGAGCGTCCGGTTTCTTTTGGCATAAAAGAACAAAACGAATATAAAGCCGAGATAGTACACTCGCTTGCAAAGTGGAAAAGATACGCACTCAAAAAGTACGGTTTTGCACACGGTGAAGGTCTGTACACCGATATGAACGCGATCCGTCGCGACGAAGAGACCGACAACATCCATTCGATATTTGTCGATCAGTGGGACTGGGAAAAGATAATCTCACGCGAAGAGCGTACGATCGATACTTTAAAGAGCGTTGTCAACGATGTTTACAAGGTTTTGAGAAAGACCGAGAAATACCTGGCGATCCAGTACGATTATATAGAAGAGATACTTCCTCATGACATTTTCTTTGTAACGAGCGAAGAACTTCTGGAGATGTTCCCTGAGAATACGCCAAAAGAACGCGAATATTACATCACTAAGGCTAAGGGTGCCGTATGCATCATGCAGATCGGTGACAAGCTTGAAAACGGCGAACCTCACGACGGAAGAGCACCCGACTATGATGACTGGGCATTAAACGCAGACATCTTTGTATATTACCCGATACTTGACATTGCGCTTGAACTTTCGTCAATGGGTATCAGAGTTGATGCAAAATCCTTAAAAGAGCAGCTTGACAAGGCCGGATGTCCCGAACGCGCCGAGCTTCCGTTCCAGAAGGCGATCTTAAACGATGAGCTTCCTTTTACGATCGGTGGCGGTATCGGACAGTCGAGAATATGTATGTTTTTCTTAAGAAAAGCACATATCGGAGAAGTCCAGTGTTCGCTCTGGCCCGAGGAAACGGTTAAATATCTTGAAGAAAAGAAAGTGCCGCTGTTATAAGCGGCACTTTTTTATTATGCATTTTCGTTTTCCTTTTTCTCAAGAATGTTGGCAGCGATCATAACGGTCGCACCGATCAGGATGACGATGAGCGAAACTCTTACGTTGTCGATAAGTGCATTCTGAAATTCCGCGAATCCGATTGCCGCCACTATCAGTGTGGATGCGATGAACGATCCGAACGCGATCGGATAGTTCTCTGATTTATCATAGATATACATCGAGATTCCCATCAGAACAGCCACAAAGAATCCCGTTGAAAAACCGCGGTCCAAAAGCATACATAACATTACGGAGATCACCAGGGCGAAACTGCCTTTCATGAACTTCTTGGCACGATTGTAGCATATACCGGTAAATACAAAATGCGATGCGGCCGGTGCCAGTAATCCAAGTATCAGAAGCGATACAATAAAGGGCGGCATGGCTGCGGCTTCGGCAGCGGCACTTTCGGCGACCTGCGAAGCGGCATCGGCAGCCTGCGAAGCGGTATCGGCAGCATTTGCGGCGGGGTCCGCAACGGGCTGAAGTGTATTTATGAATTTAAGGAGACACCCGAATCCGAAAGCCAGTACCGCGGAAGCGGCAAAGGCGATGTACACATATTTCATCTTTGGCGATCCGGTTGCTTTTTCCTTAACTTCGGCGGATACGTTCTTAAAATCTTTTATTAAGAAAAGACATGCAAGCCCGTAAGCCAGTCCGTAATGGATGGGAGTAAAGTATGCGGGCAATTCGACATTGGGATTGTTCTTAACCCATGTAATGCTTACCAGAAACGCGATCCCAAATAAAAAGGCATTTTTACCGAGCCAGTATATGAGTGCCGGTCCCGCAAATCCCCAGGTTTCGCCGAATGATTTGCGGCCGATATCCTTACGCATCTGCTTAAGTTCTTCAAGACTCTTGGGCGCGGCCTTTGCGGTATTACCGCCTGCATTTCCGGCTCCTGCGTCGGTTCCGGCATCACCGCTGCGTAAAGTGTTATCCCTTGTGCGTGCGGGGGCATCCGAAAATCCCATCGGCGGTATCAGTGTACGGCGAAGTCCTTCGACCGTATTTACTATCTTATCGGCACCCGCTTCTTCAAGTTCGGCGCGCGATCCGTATCCGTAGGTAACGCCGATATTTAAGACTCCTGCGTTCAGGGCGGCTTCAATATCGTATTTGCGGTCGCCTACCATTACTATATCATCGTAATCGGGTTCGCCGTCGCCAAACATCTGCTTTATGGCTTCGGCTATAACGTCTTCTTTTTTGTCGCGCGTACCGTCAAGTTCGGAGCCGACCACAACATCAAAGTATTCTCTTATTTCAAAGTGTTTAAGTATATCTTCCACAAAAACGGTGGGTTTTGAAGAAGCGATGGCGACAGTACGGCCTTTCTTTTTAAGATCCCTTAAAAGTTCGGGGATACCGGGATAGATCTCGTTTTCAAATTTGCCCACATCCGAGAATCTTTCGCGGTAAAACGCGGTTGCTTTTTCGGCGTCTTCATCGGACATGCCGTAAAGATCCTTAAAGCTGTCGCGAAGAGGAGGTCCGATGACAGGCTCAAGCTTGTCGATATCGGGTTCGTCTATTCCCATTTTGGAAAGCGCATATTGAAAAGAAGTACATATGCCGACTTTGGGGTCGCTTATCGTTCCGTCAAGGTCAAATAAAATATATCTGTACATAAAATGCTCCGTTCGTTCTTTTTAAACCGAAGTCACAGCGATTGCATACCGCAGGTTCGGTGTTTCAATGCTGACAGTTATTGATTCTAACATTTTTGCACGCCTTGTTCAATAAAACCGTTTGCCGGCGGGCCGCATGCTGTTTGACGGGGGAACTCGCGAGGTCATCGCGCAAAATTTATGGCTTGACAGCCCGGGCGCGCTGCATTATCTTTATGTAAGTCAAAAGAATATACAGCTAGGGGAGCAATTGCTGAGACTGCCATTAAGGCTACACCCTCACTACTTGAACCGGATAATGCCGGCGTAAGGAAGCATTTAATCTGCAATTTTGCAAAAGCGTTCCCCTCTGTTTTATCAAACGGAGGTTTTTTTATGTTTTCAATGTTTGTCAACGAAGTCGAAAATGAATGGGGCGAACTTACATATGTCCCCACATATGCCGGAAAACTGCTGCTTGTATTCGTAGTCGTTTTCCTGCTTATCATCGCGGTCCTGATAGCGCAGCATACCCGTGATAAAAGCGTATCGGCCGATGTAAGCGGTGATAAGTCAAAATCCGTTAAAAAAGCTAAACTCACCACGATCCAGCTTTCTTTTTGCGCAATGGCTCTTGCACTCGGAACGGTTTTATCGGGCATTAAGGTATTCAAATTTCCCACAGGCGGCGCCATCACGTTACTTTCAATGCTGGTTATCGCACTTCCCGGATATTTCTTCGGACTCGTTCCCGGTATCATAACGGGTGTCGCATACGGTGTATTGCAGCTCATAATCGACCCTTATGTACTGTTTCCGGCGCAGCTTGTGATCGACTACATCCTTGCATTCGGTGCACTCGGACTTTCAGGACTTTTCCATGACAAAAAGAACGGACTTCTCAAGGGTTACATAGCCGCGATCCTGGGCAGATACGTGTTTGCGGTGCTGTCGGGATGGATCTTTTTCGGATCGTATGCATGGGAAGGATGGGGCGCACTTCCTTATTCACTTGTCTACAATGCGATCTATATTTTTGCCGAGGCAGCAGTGACGATAATCGTCATCCTCGTTCCCGTAGTGAACAGATCTATAGGCAATATAAAGAAAATGGCAAATCAGCAGTAAATGGTCTATAATGGTGTCATCAGTTTCTTAAAACTACACTTAAAAAGGACCGTAAGATGACCAATAAAACATGTCTTATCATTTCGGGAGGGGACTTCAGTGCCCTTCCCGACAACGTACATTTCGATCATGTGATCGCATGTGACCGCGGGCTTAAGTATGCCGAAATGATGAACGTAAGACCCGACACGATCATCGGTGACTTTGACTCGATCGAGGAGACCAAAGCCGAAGATTTTGTAAAAAGAAACGGTTACGACAAATGCGAGATCATCAAATTCCCCTCAAGAAAAGATGACAGCGATACGATGCTGGCGGTCAAACATGCACTTGTAAAGGGCTATGACCACCTTGTTATCGTGTGCGCTTTGGGCGGACGTTTTGATCACACGCTCGCCAACATTCAGTGTATGGCATATGCGGCCGAACAGGGTGCCGTAAAGTGTGAACTCATAGGCGATTCCGATTTTCTGACCGTTATCAAGGATTCCTCTATCGTACTTAAGAAAAAAGAAGGTTATTCGCTCTCGGTATTCTCTCTTTCCGGGCAGTGTACAAACGTTAAGATAAAAGGCTCGGCATATGATGTTGACGGTATCACTCTTTCGAACACATATCCCCTCGGACTCAGCAATGAGTACGAGTCGGATGAAGTTTTCGTTTCGGTCGGAAGCGGGATCTTGCTTATAACCGAATCGGGCGGAGAAAGGTAACTGTACGGTAAAAACCGTTGTCGGACGGACATTGAAGACATAGTAAAAGGAGAAGCATTATGGATCCCCGTGACATAGTAAACAGCGTATATAATGACTTTTTTGGCGAGAACACCGTAAAAGAGATAATGAAAGGCAGCGAAGACCTTTTAAAGCAGGGCGATCTTTTAAACAAAGAGATCGACAGGCTGGAAGAGCAGGAAAAACAGTTAAAAGAAACCGCTTCTAAACTTAACGGTGAAATGTTCCCGTATCTTGGTACGACAGTTCTTCCCAATACCCAAACAGCTCAGACCACAGATTCTTCCGATGCCGGTGATACCGCAAAAGAAGAAGAAACCAAAGCGGAAGAGAAAAAAGAAGAAAAGCCCGAGAAAGATCCTATGGAGGAACTTAACGAGCTTGTCGGCCTCGATAAATTGAAGAAAGACGTCAAAGAGCTCGTTGAACTCATGAAAGTACAGAAGATGCGTGAAGAACGCGGCATGAAGACCGCCAAGATCTCCAAGCACCTTGTTTTCTCGGGAAATCCCGGAACAGGTAAGACAACCGTTGCAAGAATACTTGCAAGCATATACAAACAGGAAGGAATTCTTTCAAAGGGACAGCTCGTAGAAGTGGACCGCTCCGGTCTCGTGGCGGGCTTTGTGGGCCAGACCGCGATCAAAACTCAGGAAAAGATAGAAGAGGCTATGGGAGGCATTCTTTTTATCGATGAAGCATATGCTCTTGTCAAGGAAGGCCAGGATTACGGCCAGGAAGCCATAGATACCATCCTTAAAGCAATGGAAGACAAGCGTGATGACTTTGTGGTGATCGTTGCGGGATATCCCGACCTTATGAAGACCTTTATCGAATCAAACCCCGGTCTTCGCTCGAGATTCAACAAATATTTCTATTTCGACGATTACAATGCCGATGAGCTTGAAAAGATATTCGATATCTATCTTAAAAAGAACGAATATACCTTAAGCCCCGAGGCGCGTGAGATAGTTAAAAAGAATCTTGCCAAAATGGTCGAGACCAAAGACTCGAATTTCGCGAACGGACGTGAAGCCAGAAACTACTTTGAAAAGATAATAAACCGCCAGGCATCGAGAGTGGTAAATCTTAAAGATCCCACCAACGAGGAATTGAGTCTCATAACCCCTGACGATCTTAAGATATCCCAGGATATTTTCCGCTGGGCGTTTATCGGAACCGGTAAACTTGCGGGCTTTGTTGCCGAAGAACTTAAATCATCCGACAGACACGACATCACCGCGGTATACTCACATACGCCCGAAAAATGTCGTGAATTTGCCGACAAATATCAGGCCGTGGCATACGATTCAGCGATCGAAGCAATGTCCGCAGCCGATGTTGACGGAATTTACATCGTGACACCGCATACATCGCATTACGAATATGCCAAGATGGCACTTGAACTTAAGAAGCCTGTCTTACTCGAAAAGCCTTTTACGGTAGTTGCTTCCGAGACCGATGAACTTATCGCACTTGCACGCAAAAACGATGTATATATTGCGGAAGCGATGTGGACCTGGTTTGCGGCCGGTGCAAACTATGTTAAGTTCTGGTATGACCTTGGATTGTTCGGACAGATAAACAGAGTTCATATAGATTACAGATGTGACGGCAGAAACTATGCAGCCAGGATAACCGATCCCAACAAAGCGGGCGGAGCACTCCTTGATATCGGAGTATATGCTCTTACATATCTTTACAGGCTGTTCGGATATCCCGAAACCGTAAAGTGCGAGGGGATCATCGCCAACGGTATCGATGAGGGCGAAGAGATAACGCTTACATTTAAGAACGGTATTACAGCTACGGCATCGGTTAACTGTGTGGATCCCAACTACAAAGAACAGTTCATCATGGAAGGAACGAACGCGTCCATATGTATTCCGAACTTCCATTATGCCGATGAAGTTACTTTAAAACGTGTAGGCGAGGAGGATATCGTCGGAAGAGGAGACGGATCGTATCTCAATGAATTCAATGTTGTAGCCTCCGAGATCCGCGAAGGGCTCAAAGAAAGCAAACTCGTACCTCTTTCGGCCACATCGGATGT
>CACYCC010000139.1 GCA_902772805.1 uncultured Lachnospiraceae bacterium
CTTACCGTCGAATTTGACGACGGCAGGCGTGTGACTTATCCATTCTCGGATCTTGACGAACTTGAACTTGCGTATGCCATTACCGTTCACAAATCACAGGGAAGCGAGTACGATGCGGTCATCATCCCGGTTTTGGGAGGCCCGAGACAGCTTCTTAACAGAAATCTGTTATATACGGGTGTTACAAGAGCCCGAAAATGCCTGGTACTGATGGGAAGTTACGAAACCGTCAGGGAAATGATCTCAAACAATCATGAGAACCGCAGATTTTCGGGATTAAAGGACAGGATAATTGAGATATTTGCAAAATAGGTTAAAGGATATTTTGTTTCCGAGGCGCTGTGTCATATGTGACACGGCGCTTACGCTTCGGGAAGCGGGCATTTGTTCAAAATGCATTCCCGGTGTACGGTATGTAAATGAGCCGGTCTGTACGGTATGCGGAAGACCTTTGCCGGAACCGGCCGAATACTGTGATGAATGTAAATATACCGGCCACATCTTTAAGGCGGGAAGATTTCCGCTGTCTTATGAATATATTTCCGAAAGCGTATATAAATTTAAATATATGAACCGCCCGGAGTATGCGGGCTTTTATGCGGATGCGGTATGTAAGAAACTGTCGGGATTTATTGAGGCGATATCACCCGACGGTCTTGTTCCTGTACCGCTTCACAAAAAGCGCCTCATAAAAAGAGGTTACAATCAGGCGGAAGTACTGGCACAGGAAATATCTGTGCGAACGGGTGTACCCGTATATCCCGATATCGCACAAAGGATCAAAAACACCGTTCCTCAAAAGAAATTTGCCCGCAGAGAGCGCAGATTAAATGTCAAAAAGGCTTTTATTGTAAGGGAAAATGGTGTAAAATTATCTAAAGTTATCGTGATTGACGATATTTTCACTACGGGAAGTACTATAGATGCCCTTTCTTATGAACTTAAGAAGGCAGGGGCCGGGGATATTTATTTCATAACAATAACGGCTGCGGGGACGTGACCGTTAATTGAGGAGGTTTTTGTATGAACGTACGCAATTGCAGAAAATGTGGAACAATCTTCAACTATGTTATGGGACCTATCGTATGTCCCGCATGTCGCGAGGCTCTTGAGGAAAAGTTTAAAGCGGTTAAAAAGTACATCCAGGAAAATCCCGGTGTAGGTATTCAGCAGACCTCAAGAGAGTGTGAAGTAGAAGTCAGCCAGATACAGCAGTGGATCCGTGAGGAGAGACTTGAGTTTGCAAGTGATTCAATGGTAATGCTTAACTGTGAATCCTGCGGTCAGCCCATCAGATCCGGAAGATTCTGCGATCAGTGCAAGAACAGCCTTGCCAACGGATTAAGACAGTCGGTTGCAAGACCTGTTGAGCCCGCCAAGGTAGATAAAAAGGATACGCATGAATCTCCTAAAATGCGTTTCTTGGGATAAGGAGCCGGATAGTTTACATCTTCCGGATAGGTAAATGTTAAATGAAGAAAGAATCAAATTAATGACCCGCATGGCTTCGTATGAAGATACGGACGGACGCAGAAACATTTCTGTTGCCAAACATTTCAGAAGCGATTACGTAAGTCTGCAGGTACTCAAGGCTATCATATGTGCCACACTGGCGTATATGATAGTTTGCGGTGCATATCTTTATTACAGTTTTGATACGATCATGACCGATATATACAAGATCGATCTGTGGGCATTCGCCGGTAAGATACTTAAAAATTACATTATCTTTACGGTTTCCTACTGCGTGCTCGTATATATTGCGTTTTCGATAAGATACAGTAAAGCCAAAAAGAATCTGAAGCGTTATTTCAATAACTTAAAACTTCTTGGCTCTATGTACAACAGAGAAGAAAAGGACGGGGAATAACCTTCATGAATTCTTTAATGAGCGTAAAACTGGCACTCAAAAAATTTGCCGGCAGAAACGAAGCGTTTCTGGTGCCGATATTCAAATTTCTGATCACACTGATCGCACTTTTAAGGATCAGTTCAAGGATCGGATTTATGGCACGCCTTAACTCAAAACCGATACTGCTTATCGTAGCTCTTGCCGGATCGTTTTTGCCGTTAAACTTAACGATAGTGATAATCGGATTTATCATAATAGCGCATATGTACGCACTTTCTCTCGAATGTGCGATAGTTGTGTTTGCGTTGTTTATGGTATTGTTTTTACTGTATTTCAGATTTGCGGCCAAAGACAGTGTAGCCGGAATGCTGACACCGCTTTCTTTTGTATTTCATGTTCCCTATGTTATGCCCGTATCGATGGGACTTACGGGAACGCCCACTTCGATGGTATCGGTGGGAAGCGGTGTTGTCATTTATCATGTTCTTCATTTCATTGCCGAAAACAAGGCATTGTTTGCGGGAACATCCGATGCTGTCGCAGATCTTTCAAGGATCGAAAAGTTTAAGGCGGTAGTGGACGCTTTGGTCAAGAACCGTGAAATGATCGTGCTCGCTGCTTCTTTTGCGATAACGGTACTTGTGGTTTATATCATCAGGCGTCTTCCCATCAACTTCTCATGGTTTATCGCGATAGCGGTCGGTGAACTGTCACTTATCGTTGTTACGATGGTTGCCGCAACAGCACTTGATGCAGA
>CACYCC010000140.1 GCA_902772805.1 uncultured Lachnospiraceae bacterium
CATATTTTGTCTTGCTTATAACTATCATCGCGGCCCCCTCTGCTTTTATATATTTTATCAAAAAGCCTTAATGATTCATAGACGCTTTCCTTAGTCATTTTCCGCTTTTTTGACGGCATAACGCTTGTCTTCATTCAAAAAGCACCTCCCGTATTATATGCGGGAGGTGCCTGAATTTATCTATCCATTAACCAGTTTCAGAAACTTCGTATCATTCATCTGTTCATTTGTAATATATTCCCCATTATGAAACAGAGCATAATTCGTGATCGGAGTCGGAGCATTCTGTGCTTCTTTCCTGCTCTCTATGTGAATCGCCGTGAAGGGAATGCCATTCTCTTTAGCAGTCTTTTCCAATACCGGAACATACTTTGCATTAAAAGGGCATTGACTCGTGTAATACAAAACATAGCCCTTCTCTTCTATATGCGGATGCTTAGCGCATTCTTTGAATTGTGGTGCATCTGCTTTCTCATAAAACGGTAAATACCAAAGTTGGATACCGTTATCCGCTTCATCACCTACAATAAAACCCTTGTACTTTAAAAACTTCGGATCGGCAAGAAACGGCATTTTCTTTGCGGCGCATAATATGCAAAGCCCTTTCTTCCCCTTCTCCTTACTATCCTCTATACAGGCATTTAACAGATCCGAAGAGTATCCATGCCCCTTAAAAGACCCGGACACCCATAGGCAGTCGATGTACATATACCCGTCAGCCTCAATAGGAACCCATGCGTTTTCCGCAGGAATAAATTCGATGAAGCACTTGCCACGTTCCACACTCTTTAAAAAAACAAGACCGTCATCAAATCTGTCCGAGAGCCATGCCTTCTTCGAAGACACCTGCACGTCCTTGTTGTTGGAAATAGCGCAGCAGATGTGTTCTTTTTCCAGATTATCCTTTGTTACTCGGATGTATTCCATATGCTTAATTCTCCTTAACCTTGATTGGGTGCCTGATCACAGTCTTTAACTTCTCAGGAGCAACCTTCCTGGCATCGCTCAAATATATCTCATGATGAAGCCGCTTATCTGTAATATCAAGTTCATAACCCTGCTGTTCAAGAAACTCATGCATCATAGTAACCGTAGCAGGCTCATCATCATAAGAACCTGTATGCATACATTGAACGCATAAGCCTTCCTCAATTGTCAAAAACTCCACTTTGGAAAAATCCTGCTTTTTCTTTTTCACAGCCTCATCAACAGCCCACAAAAAATCATCTTCTGTTACAAAATCAGGAAGACGGATCACGGAGATCCAGTGGAAATCTTCTTTATGAGCATAGTCGATTCCATCCACGCCATCCTGCCACCAGAACCCTTCCAGCGGCGGAACAACATAATCGAAATAACCGTCGATCTGATGATTGCCCTTCTTGCTCATCTTGATTGTAAAGGCAATTCCGTACAGTAATCCGATAGCCTGTTTGTATTCACCATCCTCCTGATTCGGATCTCCCTTTCCGCGCACGGCTATATAATTCATGCTCGGCACCGTCACGATGGCGGGCTTATTCTTCGGCATATAAAACTCTTTATATTCCTTCTTGAAATCAAACGCCATATGCCTCACTCCCCTAAGGATACTCTTCAATCCAAGGATATTTCATGCCGTTATTTCCCCCTACTGTAATTCTTTCGCATTGCTTCAATCGTATCTTTTATATTCTCACGGGCTTCCTTGGGTTCAAGCACTTCCGCCTTATCTTTGAAGGTCATGATCCAAGTGATCAGGTTTTCCATATCCGTATAATCCGCTGTAAATAAAAGTCTGCCGTCATCATTTTCTGTAAAGCATGCAGGTCCGAACTCTTCTACCAACCGCCACTTCTGATCCGATTCAAACAGGGCCTTTACTTTGATCCCGCCCGGAAAGATCTTCTCATTGGAAAGATCCGGTATTGAAGCCTCCCTGCATTCAAACACCTTGTCTGTTCCGCGGACTTTATCCATGCGATTCAGTTTGAACAGCCTATAGTCTTTTCTTTTAAGGCACCATCCCCACAAGTACCAGCTCGACCATCGGAACACCAGATAATACGGTTCAACCATGCGCTCACTTTCTCCTGAGGGAGCATAATACCGGAATTTGATCAAATGCCTTTTTCCGATCGCATCTTGAATAGTCTCTATCTTCGGAGCAAGCGAATCCCGATACCATGACGACAGATCGATCAGAATGGAATCCCTGCCCGTGATAAATTCAGAGGATCCCGCCTGAATCTTTTCCATCAGCTGACCATAGTAGTTGTTGCCGCTCACGCTGTCCAGACTTCGTAGCCCTGCAAGGATCATTTGCATATCCTTTGACGTCAGGATTGTTCTGTCCATCCGGTATCCATCCATTATACTGATGCCGCCGCCGGCGCCTTGTGCCGTACGGATAGGAATGCCTGCCTTGGACAAATCCTCAATATCGCGGTTGATTGTTCTCTTTGATACTTCAAACCGCTCTGCCAGCTCCGGTGCTGTGGTTTTCTCTTCCTGCAGCAACACTGACAGTATTCCGATCAGCCTGTCTATCTTCATCCTGTTCACGCTCCGTATGTATCATATCAAAATAAACACGACAACTGTATGTCATGTTTATTATAGCAGTTATTTTCTTTTTACCCAAGATTAGTATTTCCACTGAAATACGGTAAGATCAACTTTTCCGTCAACAAC
>CACYCC010000141.1 GCA_902772805.1 uncultured Lachnospiraceae bacterium
ATCAAAGACAGCCTTTCCTGGTGGGGAATTTCGACCATCAAAGTCGTTAGTTTCAAACTGATGTCCGAAATTGACTGGAACAAGATCGAGGATGCAAGAAAAGCATCTTATAAAAAGAAATTAAGCGGTGTCGCACGTAAATTCCATACCATAAATTATGACAAACCCGGTCATACAAATGTTAAAGTGAAGGCAAAGTTCTATATGGTAAGAATGCTGCAGAAAAGCTTAGGTAAAAAGAATCCCGAATATACCGACTTTAAGTATTGGAATGAGAACGGCTGGATCGGTAAAGTAAGACCGTGGAAGGAAACGGTATGAAGATAATGGTAAGCGCCTGCCTTCTGGGGCAGAATTGCAAATATAACGCCGGTAACAATTACAGTGCTAAAGTTGCGGAGTATATAAAAGGACAAGAGGTCATTCCCGTATGTCCGGAGATTGCCGGTGGCCTTCCTACGCCCAGGATCCCGTGCGAAATACTAAACGGGGTTGTTACCAATAAAGCCGGAGAAAGCAAGGATAAAGAGTTTAGAATCGGCGCTGAACTTTGCCTTAAACAGGCGATCGAAGAAAACATAGACCTCGCGATCCTTCAATCAAGAAGTCCGTCCTGCGGATGCAAGCAGATCTATGACGGCAGTTTCTCGGGAAAACTGATCGATGGAATGGGCATCTTTGCCCGGCTGCTAACAGAGAACGGGATAAAAGTTCTGGATTCGGAAGATATTCAGTGAACGATCGATCCGGCGCAATAATTTACTTTTTCCGATACCTGTTTGCCATGATGAGCGGAATGAAGACCAACAGCGATACGGCTGCGGAGGCGTAGAAGAGAACCTCCGTGGGAAGATACTCTGTTAAGCCGTATTCATTGGTTATCTCACCGCTTTTTTTGATGATCGGGTTTGAGATAAGGGGTGCAACGACCATCGGGATCAGTACATAGAAAAGGATCCGGATCCCTTCGAACTGTCCCTTGCTTTCCTTGGGGTAAAGCTCCTTGGACCATACGGAAACCGTCTGGAGAAATGTCACATATCCCACACCGATAAAGAAAACGCCTGTCAGCACTACGGGGTTGAATATGGTCGAGGTGTCTATCGTTTCGGGGCGCACGGTAAGGCCGAGTATCATAACACCGATGATGTTAAATACTACAGAAGCGAGTGCGATGGCAGCATAAACGCCTTTGTTTATCAGTTTGGTAACCGGTATTACCGTAAACATTGCAAGTACAAGACCTATACCTTCGATATAACCCATCATGTCGGGCGTAAATCCGAGGTAATAGATCATGTAGTTTCCGATATGCGTGAAATACATGTTAAATGCAATGAAATAAGCCGAGAGTGAGAGGTTTACCCACACGAGTTCTTTTAACTTGAAATAGTTTTTGAAATTGAAAACGCTTGCGAACTGTTGCCAAAATGTTCCTTCGACATGCGGTTTAAGATCCGGCGAGTCTTTCATAAAGAAAAGTGCGATCAGGCCGCAAAGTATCACAAATCCGCCCATTGTTACAAACAGGCGCATGTAGTTGTTTTCACTTCCTACCAGCATACCGCCGACTACGGTCCCGACGATCGTTCCGATGATCGGCTGGGTGGCGAGCGCCGCACCGATCTGACCGCGGTTTGTGTCATTCATGTGGTCATTCATCCATGCGTTGAAACCGGAATCGTTACCCATGGAGCCAAAGAAACTCATTACGGCATCGGCAGAGACTACGGCGATACCCGCTGTCATTATGAGGTTTGCTGCGGGACTTGCGGATCCCTTAGTGATAAATTCCGTAAGACCGAACACTATCGTAAACAATCCCCAGAAAATATAACCGATCGCAACCGCATACTTTCTGCGCCCCTTACGGTCTACCATCGTTCCCGATACAAAAGTCGATACGGTGGTCGCGGCAGCAGAGATCGCTACCATCCATGATATGATCGTGGGATCTTTGGCAATCTTTTCGTAGACAAATGTATTGAACCACTGGTTTTCCATGTTCCAGCAAAGCTGGCCTGCGAGTCCGAGCCCCCATACAAGAAGCCAGAAATTGAATGACGTTTTCTTTTTATCCATATGCATTCGCCTCATATCGTTGTAAGTATAAAAACCCTCGTAAATATTATAGCTTTCATCGGGCAGATGTGTATAGAAAAAACTTCGGGCCCGGTAAAAGCAAATTATAGGTTAATGGCAAAATAATATTATAAAGAGACGGTTTGCCGTAAAGGCAGAAGGAAGTATTAATATTCCAAGAAAACTTGGAAAAGGAGAACTGTAAAGAATGATACATTTAAAGAAACTTTTACCTCTTGCACTGGTTTTTTGCCTGACATTATCAGGCTGTGCAGGTGATGTAGAAAAACCTGAACGTAATAAACCCGCAAGTGAAGATACCGTATCGGAAGAAACATATTCTGAAGGTCAGGCCCCGGAGGAAGAAGAATACTACGGCCCCGAAGATCGTGACGGAGACGGGATTGCTGATTTCATACCCCTCGAATTCTGCCTGGGCGGCGATGATTATATGATGTCTCCGTTAAGAGATGAACTTTCGGATTATGAGATAGTTTCAAATATCATTCCGGACAGCGTGAAACCCGAGGCTGACGGTACGGTTTATTTTTCCGCAAAAGGCCCTGACGGAAGTGAGATGCGTTTCTGGGGATATGATATCGAACCGTCACCGGAAGGTATTAAATTCAATACCAAGGGAAGGCTTGTAAGTCTGGATTCCTACGGGCGCATATATTCCGTTGATCCCCTTGTAAGCGAAAATTCGGACCCGGACAACTGGTACGGCAGATTCGGTGCATTTGACAATACACTTAATATGCATCCCGGGTCACTTGAAAATATGGGATATCAAAGATCCATCAAGGTAACGGCAGAGGGTAATAAAGAAAAAATGTGTAGCGGATTCTTTTATAATGTTCAGCCGTATTTCTTCGGAATGGGTACTGCAAATCCGTATTATGACGCGGGCGATTATGAAAATCCCGGCTACTATGTCGTTAAGGAACTCAACATGGTCTACAGACCGGAAAGCGAGATGGCGCCGTTAAGAGGTGTGATGCTAAATCCCATGAATTACGGCTGCTATATGGAGGGAGACCGTTACGATGTCAATCTGGAGGGGTTATATAGCAAGGATGAACAGATCTACACTTTTGACCTGATCGGAATCCCTGATATATACGAGGATTACCTGGAGTATCCGCTCGAGCGTTTTTATGTATGGGACCCCATGAAGTATGGATATGAGTTTTCGCTCGGTGACTGGTCGGTAGGAGAACTCAAGGACTCATCAGGAAAAGTGCTGGACAAAAACAACACGCGGGTCAAGGAAGGAATGACGCTGGATGTTACGATCGGCAGTTTCACATATGCGGTTCCGATAAACGTGATCGATACGAAAACAGACGCAAAGACCCAGCATGATCTGCAGCCCCATAGTTTTCCAAATGTAGTAGGTGATCTTAATGTTTTGTGTATACCTATTTCGTGGTCTGATGAAAGAGAGAGGGCAACGGATGCACAGTACGAAGAGTTCTGTAAAGAACTCGGACGCGTTTCCGATATGCAGGGAAATGTTAAGGATTATTCGGATTCCGCGGGCATGAAGCGGTTTTCTTTAAGCGAATATATGGATATCGCTTCTTACGGGAAACTTAATGTTACGACGTATATGACAGACTGGTATCCGTGTGACCAGCCGTTCTCGGAGATGAAGTATCAGACAGGGGACTTCCTTTTCTGGGATATATACGAATGGCTTCAGGCTACCTATCCAAATCAGGACTGGGGCATATTTGACGGGGATGAAGATCATTATTTTGACTCGGTAATCTTCTTAAACGCCGGGGATATGTCCTCGGAAGACGGATTTCAGATCATAAGTTTCGGCGGAGCCGTTTACGAATCGCAAACATACGGAGCCAACGAATACTATGACACGTCGTTCCCCTTTTTCAATTCGGTCGTATACTGCCACAAAGACCGTTTCGCTGACAGAACACTCCTTCACGAATTCAGTCATAATCTTGGCCCAATAGATTATTATGATGTCACATACAGCGGTATTGATGCTGTGGGCGGTTATGACATGCAATGCGCTGATGACGGTGACTGGAATGCGTATTCAAAATATTCGGTAGGATGGATCGATCCGATCAAAGTGAGCGG
>CACYCC010000142.1 GCA_902772805.1 uncultured Lachnospiraceae bacterium
GATGTCTTTTTGCTTTTTCTCTTTGATGAAGTATCGTCTTCGTCATCGTCCGAAGATCTGCTTGATTTACGGCGTGAAGATCTGTCGTCTTCCTCAACGCTTTCGGTGTTTTTAAGTGTAGCAAGCCTGTCGGTCAGTTCACATCCGGCAAGCATTGTACAAGCCATCAGTATGGCAAGCATCATTCCAAAACTCTTTTTGATCATGATCATTTCCTTTCGTTATCTCATTATCACGGCTGTCTGCGCGCCGACGGTAAGTTTTGTCCCGTCAAGAGTCACATCCGACATACCGATGTAGTCGCATATCCTTGTAACATTAAGGCCGTCAATCGTTGACAGATCGACGGTCACAGCCTCAAGGCCGGTATTCTGAAATACCGCGA
Source organism: uncultured Lachnospiraceae bacterium (assembly GCA_902772805.1). Taxonomy (GTDB): domain Bacteria; phylum Bacillota; class Clostridia; order Lachnospirales; family Lachnospiraceae; genus UBA1258. The sequence continues at coordinate 386 of CACYCC010000142.1, forward strand.
CCGTACTTTGGTTGTATGTGCAAGTATAACATCCCATCTTGGTATTAACAAGCATAATTGCGGTATATTCTCCGCGTGCTATCTCGGGATTGGCTTTTCGTATCATTATAAGGCGTTTGTAATAATTGTAAAGACTGTTTTCATCGCCTTTTAGACTTTCCACGGTCCCGTTGGTCTGTTTGGATTCTTCAAATGTAGTCCCTACTGGGTTTTTGACCGTATCTTCGTCGCCCCACAACATCTTAAGGCGCCTGTTGGCATCGGTATTCGCTCCGCCTCTCGAGCCCTTTATGCCAATCTCCTCGCCGTAGTATATAAACGGAGAACCCGGACCCAGAATATAAAGATTTGCGGCAACTTTTGCGTACGAACTGGAAACCGTCATATAGCCGGCCGCTCTGTCGGTATCGTGATTTGCGATAAAAGGAACGATCGAATTGTCGGGATTATCCGCAGAAACGATATCTATGTATCCGTCCACATAGGAATTGTATTTGTTGACGTCTCCGAGCTTAACCGTAGACGAGATCAGTCCGTCGGTCTGTGCCATCGTAAAATCAAAGCATCTCAATGCGCCCGCATACTTCCCGGTCATCGCATCACTGTCCCAGACTTCTGCAACGCAGTAAATATCGGGCTTGATCTTTTTAAGTTCCTCCATATACCACGTCCAGAACTCAACATTTGGCTCAACCTCACCGTAGTACATGTATTTTGCCGCATCAAACCTGAACCCGTCGACTCCGACATCGTTAAGATAGTATTTGGCAATATCCAGGACCGCCTGTCTTACCTTTTCGTTATCGTAATTTAGTTCCGGCATGTCGGGCGAGAAATTGCCCTCATAAAATTCATCGTCCGAAGGTATCTGATGAAACGTCCTGTTTCCGACCTTTGCGGAGTTGCTGTAGCAGTAAAAATCATAATATTCATCCGAAACGTCATCGTGTCTGTGAGCGCTTGAAAACTTACCAAACCACTCGTTCTGATTGCCGGTATGATTGAGTACCAGGTCAAGGATCACCTTGATATCCCGCTTGTGACACTCTGTAACAAGCTCCTTAAGATCATCCATCGTACCGAACTTTTCGTCGATCGTATAATAATCGGTAACATCGTATTTGTGATAACTGGGCGATTTAAATATCGGAGTGAGCCATATGCCTTCAACGCCGAGACTTTTGCCGGATTTTGGGTCGCCGTCATTTAAATAATCAAGCCTGTTGATTATTCCCCGAAGGTCTCCCGTTCCGTCGCCGTCGGAATCCGAAAACGAACCCACAAATATCTCATAGAACACACGGTTATTGGTATCTCCCGCATCTTTATAATCGGCCCACGATACATTTTTGATGATCGCTTCGCCGGTCTTTTTATCGATCTTAACTTCCCCGGAAGTCCCTCCGCAACCGCTAAGTACCGCCGTTATAGTTAAAAGAACACACATAAAAAGCACAGCGGTCTTTCCTCCCGCCGTGCCCGTTTTCTTTTTCCCGGATAAAATATTTAACATCTCATCATCCCCCATATTCCGGTCAAGTGGCTTACCGGCCGCAAAACCGTAAATGCTTTACTGTTTACCACTCTTTTACGCGTATATTTGAAATCGCGACCTGATTACCCGTAAGCGCCACATAGACATTGTCGGTTCCGATCGGAACTTCCAGTGTACAGTCTATCGAAATGCCCGCATTTTGTGTAGAAAATGCGATCCTGTTCTTTTTGCGCTCAAATTCAACCTTATATTCAAGTCCGCGTTTATTGATCTCCTTCCATGTATCCCAGCCTGCGAAGTTTTCGCTTCTGTGAACCGAAAGATTTTTATTTAACGCTTTGCCGTTCACCGTCGCTTCATCGCCATCCGTACGGACACATATATATTCGACATAATTGTTGCCGCCCACTTCTCCGTCATCCGATGAATATAAGAGAATGTAAGAACAATGCACAACGGCATTGGCATTGGGAAGGCTTAATGTATGGAAGAAAAGTCGCATGCCGTCTTCAACCGGCATACCCTGTGAATACTCTTCACGGTATGCGTCAACCTGAACATTGGGAATATCTCCGTCTTTACGGGCAAAATAGCTGATCTCGGGAGCGATCCTTTCTATGTGATCATTCGGTACGGCAACATCGGTCTCATTAAGTTCTATCTTTCTGAGACTTAAATGTTCGCCCGTTATGGCAAAAAATGCAAATCTCGTGGAATCGGGAAGTGCCAGCGTGACATTTATATTGCCGACCGGTGCCGATATCTTAATGTTTATATGGTCCAAGACTCTTACAAATTCGGCCTCATAAGCTACCCACTCGGTCTTTGTGTCATCTGCATGCACTTCACCCGGAGTGATCTCGCTTTTTATGTCTCGGGCCGATGTGCATACGGTATGTCCGTCCATCCATACTTCACCGAACTCAAAGTAATGAAATTTCTTTATGCTTCTGTCGCTGCGATGTACACACCTGTCAAACGAATCATAGATAACGAACGCAGGAACGGCCTTTGAGGCATCAAAATCAGGATCGGGATGCGCCTCAAATCTTAGTTTTATTATATTCTGGCCTATCTTAATTCCGTCGGAAGCAGTTTCTTTGTATTCCGCAAAATGCAGTTTGCTGACCTTGGTGATATCGTTTTTCTCGGACTCTTCGACCTTCTCTTCCATATGTTCGCGAAGGTTATAGTCTATATCGTGGTCTATCATGTTTACCATGACATCGACGATCGCGGGATCGTAATCTCTGCCCGATGCATTAATGAGAGTCTCTCTTACTTTTCCCTGAGCCAGGGGCTCACGGGAAGACTTATATGACGTCATATCGTCATAAGCATCCGCTACCGCCACTATTCTGGCGATAAGCGGGATATTTTCACCCTGAAGGCCCTCGGGATAACCTTTTCCGTCATATTTTTCATGATGGTACAAAGCGGCGGTCTTTAAAAACGGAAGTTCTTCGATCTCCGAAAGAATCTTTCCGCCAAGTACGGCATGAGCTTTAAATGTTTCCTCGGAGCCTTCGTTGATACGGCCGTCTTTTCCCCAGACGGAATCGGGCAATCCAAGCTTACCGACGTCGTGAAGGATAGCAGAATAATAGACTTCAAAACATTGTCTTTCATCCATACCGAGCGCCTGCGCTATCATTTTGGAATACTCCGCAACTCTTTTGGAATGTCCGCTGGTAAATCTGTTTTTCTGATCTACCGCTTTGATAAACGATTCAACCGTCTGCTCGAACGATCTTGTTACCGACCGGCTGATATTTTGAGCTTCACTCAATTGTTTTTGATTGGTTTCCGCGATCTTGTCATTCATTTCCATTATGGCAAAGACATAAAGAACAACACCCATGCCCACGATCGTCATGTTGGTAAGGGATAGTCCGTAGTTAAGCGCCTGGAATATCGATGCGACCATCGGAAGTATGGTAAACAAAAGCATCGGGATGCTTATATATTTACTGAGACGTTTGACATACTGAAATACGACCGATAACTGGATGAACAGTGCCAGGAACGGAATGGCATAGCACAGCAGAAATAACGGTCCACGCTGATATTCATTGTTTTCATCAAACGTATAATAAAGTCCCGCAAACTGTGAAATGATGACCATCAGCCACCCGAACGCGGTTATGATCTCCACGATCCTGAGTCTTATAGGTATCTTTTCAAGCCCTATCTCATTGCGGCACAGATCCGCAAGATAGAGATTAAGTGCATGAACAACCGAAACGGTCATAAAGAATACCAGAAAATTGGATATCCTGACCATCCAATACCCCGTAGTGCCGGGAACGCCGTGGTATATATATGCGAGTCTGTCCGAGAACAGCAAAACGGTAGCCGAAAATTCAATGTCAACTATGGAGAGTTTCCTTGGCTTGGGAAGCGACTTCGTGATAAGGGCAAAAAGACCGACCACAAAACAAACGCTGGACATTCCGAGCATTATATTAAGTTGATGTGCCTTTAACAATTCAAACATCCTGTTTTTCCTTTATAAGCTCTTCAAGTTTATCCCAGTCAAAGAGTTTCAGATTCTTTTCAAGAGACCCTACCAGTTCCTTGTCTTCGTCCGCCAGTTTATATTCTTTTAACTGCGAAAGTATCATATCGACGGCATCGTAATCCATCATGGGAATACATTCACGTAATGCCGAATATGCATCGACAAGCACATCGGCGGGAATCTCGGGTTTATCGTCATCCGATCCTTCTTTGGTTTCAAGATCCGCAAGGATCACCTTAAACGCCCTGTAATCCGCAAGAAGTTTATCCTTGTTGGCGTTGATGTATTCCATATCTTTTCTGTTTCCGGCGTCTTCCAAAGCCTGACAGTCCGCCGAAAGCTTAAGCGCACCTATTATCCTTGCGGAACTCTTAAGGGCATGTACCTTAACGGTCGCAAGTTTGACATCGTCTTCGGCATAAGCTTTTTCGATCACACCGGAGTTATCATCGATATTGTCATAGAACATGTTAAGCGACATCACGAACTGAGAAACACCGCCGGAATTTTTGATACCTTCATCGACCGAAATACCTTTCACGCTCTTAAGCCACGACATATCTTCATTGAGCGAAGTGTCATCTTTGACAACATCGTCCTCCGTAGGCTTAAATACGATACTTTCGGGAAGATGTTGCATGATGGTACGCTCCACCGCCACTATGTCTATGGGTTTGGTAAGATAACCGTTAAACCCTTTGGATTTGTAGAATTCCTCTCCGCCCGACATGATATTTGCCGTAAGCGCATATACCGGAAGATCGGGGTGATGTTCCCTTATCTTTGCCACCGTTTCAAGACCGTCCATTCCGGGCATCATATGGTCCAGAAGAACAACGTTAAAGTCATTTTCCGCGATCTTTTCAAGACACTCTTCTCCGCTCTTTGCGGTTGTCACAAAGACCTTGGTAGGCTTTAAAAGTCCCTGGATGACCGTAAGGTTCATGGGATTGTCGTCAACCACGAGAATATCCGCATCGGGTGCGATGAACTGAGGCTTGTATCCTTCCGACGAAGAATCGGTACTGTCTTCAAGGAATACTCCTATCTCGGTGGAATCGGCGATCTTTTGCTTGAACGTGAGTATAAACTCGCTTCCCTCGCCGTATACGCTTTCGCACCACAGTTTTCCGCCCATGAGTTCGGCAAACTGCCTTGAAATATCAAGTCCGAGTCCCGTTCCCTGGATATTGGAATTTTTGACTTCGTCGAGTCTTTCATAGGCCGAGAACAGTTTATCGAGATCTTCTTTTCTGACACCGATACCTGTATCCGAAACCGATATCCTTAAAGATACTCCCGCTTCGTTTTTTTCAAGAACTCTTACGCTCAGTGTGAATCCGCCTTCGTCGGTATATTTAACGGCATTGGTAAGAAGATTCAAAACTATCTGTTTGATCTTGCCGTTGTCTCCGTAAAGCCGTTTGGGAAGACTTTCATCAATTTCAAGATCAAAGTAAAGTTTCCGGTCTTCCGCACGTCCGCGCACCATGGATATAAGGCCTCTCAATAATTCAACCGTATCGTATTCCTGCTCGACGAGATGCATCTTTCCCGATTCGATCTTGGAAATATCAAGCAGATCGTTGATAAGACTGAGCAGTGACTCCGAGGCGTATTTGATATCCCTCGCATAACCGGTGACATGTCCGGAATAATCCCTGGGCACGGATTTGGAGTCTTCTCTTAATATCATCTCGTCCATACCCATTATCGTATTAATGGGTGTACGGATCTCATGACTCATGTTGGCGAGGAATCTTGACTTGGCGGCATTGGCCCGCTCGGCCTCATCACGTGCCTCCTGCAGTTCGACATACTGTTTCCTGACGACGGTACCGGACATCAGGCGCCAGACCGCTATGGCAATGGCAGCCAGTGCAAGGAACATGGCCGAGAGTTTGACCGACAGTCTTTCAAATATCTTGGCCTTCTTGACTATATTGAATTTACTGTCAGTGATCACATCAAGTGTTCTGTTGTCAAGCAATTGAACGTGAAGCACATAATTACCGTATTTAAGCCCTGTATATTCAAGCGCGGACAGTCTGCTCTGTTCGGATGTTATCCAGTCTTTCTCAAGGCCTTCAAGACGGACTCTTATGATGGGGTCAGAAACGGTATAATCAAGCACCGCTATATTTATCTGTACACGCCCGTCGCCCGCGGGAAGGTTGTATGTTCCCATACCGTCAGCAAGTATCTGCTGTCCGGCAAAATAAACAGATCTTACTCCCAACAGGGCTCTGCCCGAAAAATCATGATAACTGTCGACATTTACGGCGGAAACGCCTGTATTTCCGGCAACATAAAGAGTTCCGTCTTCATCAACAAAGCTGTTGCTTTGAGTGATGGGGATCGTGGTGAGCCCTTTTGCCCTGTCAAACAGCTTATAGTGCTCTATATCGTCATTTACTGCGGAAACGGCATTGACAACATATATACCTTTTGAAGACAAAAACCAAAGATCGTTGCTTCCGCTCGGAATAACGTCAAAGTTGTTGTTATACGGGAAAGTGTTCACTGTCTTTATATTTCCGCTTTTGATATAATCGACGGTACTTGATGTGATCACCCACATCAGATTCCTTAACCCGTCTTTCCGGATGCGGACTATAACATCACTGCCAAGGCCATCCTCAGTGCCGATATGAGTTACTTTGTCATCCTTTATAACATATATCCCGCCGCCGTCGGTCCCCGCATAAAGTTCACCGTCATTACCCTCGCAAAGAGAGAGGATCACGGCATTTTCCAAACCTTCGGACGTACCGTAGGTTTTTACGATCTTTTTGTCTTTTATGAGTGCAACTCCGTTACTTGTACCCGCCGCAACGGTGCCGTCCTTCATCTCATAAGTGCACCTGATCTCATCGCTCGGCATTCCGTCGGCTTTGGTATACTTTTTCATGCCCTGTACGCGGTATACACATACAAGTCCGAGATTTTCCTTGAAGGTTGAAACCCAGGTGTTGCCGGCGTTGTCATTCATCATACAGCGGATCCTGACATTTTTAAAATATTCGGTGTATTCGTTGTTTTTGGCACGATAATCTTTGTTAATGACTCTGAGCCCGTTATCGGTACCCACATAAAGATCGCTCCCGCGCTTACAGGTGGCATTGACCACTTCAGGCTCCAGGCCGGCAGCTGCGGTAATATCCAGAAAATTGTCCGCAACTATCTTCATGACTCCGTAACGGGATGAAGCAAACCACATATTGCCCTGATAATCAGATGTCATCATTTCAAAAGCATCCTTCATGGGGACACTCTCAAAAGGCACAAAAGTATCGGTATTATCCACATATCCCGCCATACGTGTCGAACATACCCACAAACGACCGCAGGCATAATGCATCCAGTGGATCTTATCAAGTTCGGGTAAATCTATTCTCTTCATTACGGAAGCATTGACACCAAAGCTTCCGTAATAAACGCATTTTTCGTTGGTGCCGAAATAAAGTTTTCCGGCATTGGCCGGATCAGGCAATATGGTCGTGATCTTATCAATACCAAGATCGGGACTGTAATAAAAGTTGCCAAGCCCTGCAGTTGAAACCGAAAAGACCGCTCCGCCATCCGTTTGTCCGTATACATTACCGTCCACATCGGAAACGAGTCTCAATACTCTTGCATTGTTGATCTTATCATCGTTTATGACATGGAGATTCATGGCTGTATCTATATAAGCCACTCCCGCAGTTGAACCGACAAAGATATTTCCTGCGGCATCTTCGGTAAATGTACGTATCGAATCGGATGAAAGACCGTCTTCCCGGGTAAATCTTATACGCTCCAAGCCGTCGATCACCACGATACCGCGGTCATTGGTACCGACCCAGATCCTGCCGTGCCTGTCCTCATAAAGACTTCTGGCACTTGTAAGTCCGTCGGAGATAGGAAGTTTTTCAAAATCAACTCCGTCGAACCTGACAACACCGCTGTAACCGCCTATCCAGATATAACCGTCACTTGCGGCCAGGACACAGTTCGCTTCTGAGGTCGGAAGACCGTTTGTCTGATCGTATAAAACGGGCAGGAAATAGGCTCCGGGAATCTGACCCGTAGCCGCATATCCTCCGCCGATATACTCCGTCACAGACTGAGTATCATCACGGTCGGTCGGTCTGTGATACCGTATGGCATATGAATCTGATGCGGTCGTGCCTGCAATAAGTGCGATCATCACAAGCGCGATACCGATCCTAACCTTTCTGTTGCTCATTACGTCTCCTGATACTTCTTAAGAATCTTTCTAACCTCGCCACGGGATTCAATAAATACTTCAACGATCTTTGGATCGAACTGGGTTCCCGCACTTTCCTGAATGATCTTTAATGCTTCTTCAAAAGGAAATGCGGGTTTATATACACGGGGTGAAGAAAGCGCGTCAAATA
>CACYCC010000143.1 GCA_902772805.1 uncultured Lachnospiraceae bacterium
CAACGAGATCGTTGCCCGCACCGGCGTTAAGATCGATATTACGGATGACGGACGTGTTTCCGTATGCGGTACCGACAAGGATATGATGGATAAGGCAGTTGAGTACATTCAGATGATCGTATCCGACTTTGAAGAAGGAAAGATCTACACCGGAAAAGTTGTCAGCATCAAAGAATTCGGCGCATTTATCGAGTTTGCACCCGGTAAGGAAGGTATGGTCCACATCTCCAAGATCGCCAAGGAGAGGATCGAGCATGTTGAGGATGTTCTTACACTCGGAGATAAGGTTACGGTCGTATGTCTCGGCAAAGACAAGATGGGCCGCATAAGCTTCTCCATCAAGGACGCTCAGTAGAATTTCACTTTTAAAAAGACCGGCATATGCGCGAAAATGTGCATATGCCGTTTTCTTTTACACATATTCCGATACAGGGCAAAAGAAAAATATGTCCTAATGTATCGGCTTTAATACGGAGAAACATAATGAAAGAATCAAGTAAGGGAATCCTCGTAAAAGTTATATATGCGGTCGTCGCCGTGGCAATGATCGCACTCGATCAGATCACGAAGTCGTGGATTTATGTAAACCTGCGCGGCCATGAAAACATAATATGGATCAAAGACGTTTTTGAGCTTCAGTACGTTGAAAACACCGGAGCGGCATTTTCGAGCTTTTCGGGAAAGCAGACGTTCCTTTTGATACTCACATCGATCATCCTGCTGCTTGCAATCGTCGAGTTCATACGGATTCCGGACGGTAAGCGATACGGATGGTTAAGATTTGCTTTTACAATGCTTATCTCAGGAGCGGTTGGAAATATGATCGACCGTGTAAAACAGGGCTTTGTAGTCGATTTCTTTTACTTTGTACCGATCAATTTCCCAAGGTTTAACGTTGCGGATGTCTTCATCACATGTTCGGCTATCCTTCTCGGAGTACTGTTGCTGTTTGTCTACAAAGACGAGGAGACCGCTTTTTTGTTCAACTTTAAAAAGAAGTGAAGATGTGGTAAAATAAGATGTTAACTTGGGCCCATATGCAAATCGGGTTTCCGGGTTTTGATCGGTCGGACATAAGGAGGTTTTACCATGAAGCGTGTTTTCTTAATAGTTCTGGACAGTTTCGGAATAGGAGAGATGCCCGATGCCGCAGATTACGGCGATAAGGGTACCAATACTTTAAGATCGATATCCAAAAGTCCGTTTTTTAAGATGGACAATCTTAAAAAGATGGGTTTCTTTAACATAGACGGCGTTGATTTCCTGGAAGGAGTTGACGATCCTACCGCGGTTCATGCAAGGCTTAAAGAGGTTTCCAAGGGTAAAGACACCACGATCGGACACTGGGAGATAGCGGGTATCAATTCCGAAAAACCGCTTCCCACTTATCCAAACGGTTTCCCCAAGGAAGTGATAGATGAGTTTTCCAAGGCTGTAGGAAGAGGCGTTCTTTGCAACAAGCCTTATTCGGGTACGGTCGTTATCAATGAGTTCGGTGACGAGCACGTAAAGACGGGAGATCTTATCGTGTACACATCCGCAGATTCGGTATTCCAGATAGCCGCACACGAAGATGTCGTGCCGGTTGAAGAACTTTACGATATATGCAGGACCGCCCGTAAGATACTGGTGGGCGAACACGGTGTCGGAAGAGTTATCGCAAGACCTTTTATCGGTACGAGCGGAAACTATACACGTACTTCACACAGACATGATTTCAGCTTGGAGCCGCCCAAGACCACAATGCTCGATCAGCTTAAGGCTGCAGGCAAGGATGTTCTTGCGGTAGGTAAGATAAACGATATATTCGCCGGCAAGGGAATCACGGATCATGTATATACTTCCGGCAATCCCGACGGGATAGAAAAGACGCTTGAGTGGATGGACAGAGATTTTGACGGTCTTTGCTTTGTAAATCTTGTGGACACCGACATGCTGTACGGACACAGAAACGATGTGGACGGATATGCCAAGGCGATCGCATATTTTGACGATAAGCTTCCCGAGATCGTTTCAAAGTTAAGAGAAGACGACATACTTATGATAACCGCAGACCACGGCTGCGATCCGGGTTATACGGTTTCGACCGATCATTCGAGAGAGCATGTTTTCTTTATCATGTACGGACCCAAGGTGGCACCCAAAAATCTCGGCACCAGAGACACATTTGCGGACATCGCGGCAACGGTGCTTGATTATCATGGCATTAAGCCTGAATTTGCAGGCACATCGATGCTCTGATAATATGCATACCAAAACACCGGTGGTGGTTTACATAATTGAAATATATGTCTTGAAAATGCTGTAAAATAAATAAATCATTTGAAATAGATTTACATAATATAGGTTTTAGATATGGGCAATTTTGACAACGAAATAAACAGAAGGCGGACCTTTGCGATCATATCGCACCCCGACGCAGGTAAGACGACTCTCACGGAGAAATTCCTGTTATACGGCGGAGCCATTAATCTGGCAGGTTCGGTAAAAGGCAAGGCTACCGCCAGGCATGCGGTTTCCGACTGGATGGAGATCGAAAAGGAGAGAGGTATCTCGGTCACCAGCTCGGTTCTCCAGTTCGAATATGACGGATACTGCATCAACATCCTTGATACCCCGGGACACCAGGATTTCTCGGAGGATACATACAGAACACTTATGGCAGCGGACTCCGCGGTGATGGTCATCGACGCATCAAAGGGTGTGGAGGCTCAGACCAGGAAACTGTTTAAGGTCTGTGCCATGCGCGGTATTCCGATATTTACGTTTATCAACAAACTTGACCGCGATGCCAACGACACGTTCGAACTCATTGATGAGGTTGAAAAAGAACTCGGGATCGCCACCTGTCCCATTAACTGGCCGATAGGTTCGGGTAAAGGTTTCAAGGGCGTATATGACCGTAAGAGCGAGAGCATCATCACCTATTCCGATACGCTTAAAGGTACCAAGGAAGGTCATACCAATGTGATCCCCGTAAGCGACGAGGCCAAGGTGACTGCGGAGATCGGCGAAGCGGCCAAGGATAAGCTCTTTGAAGAGATAGAACTTTTGGACGGCGCAAGTTCCGAATTTGATATCGAAGCCGTAAGAAACGGAAAGCTTACACCTGTTTTCTTTGGCTCCGCCCTTACAAACTTCGGTGTTGAGATATTCCTTAAGAACTTCCTGGAAATGGCTACCACACCTCTTCCCAGAAGATCGGGAGATGAATATATTGAGCCTACGGAAGACAATTTCTCGGCTTTTGTATTCAAGATCCAGGCCAACATGAACAAAGCCCACCGCGACAGGATCGCATTTATGCGTATATGTTCCGGTAAATTCGAGGCCGACAAGGAAGTTACTCACGTCCAGGGCGGCCGCACGATGAGGCTTTCACAGCCACAGCAGATAATGGCGGACGAGCGTAAGATACTTGATGAAGCTTATGCGGGCGACATAATCGGCGTATTCGATCCGGGTATCTTTTCGATAGGCGATACGGTATGTACCCCCGGCATGAAAGTCTGCTATGAAGGAATACCTACCTTCGCTCCCGAGCATTTCGCAAGAGTCAGACAGCTCGACACGATGAAAAGAAAACAGTTCGTAAAGGGTATCACACAGATCGCCCAGGAAGGTGCGATCCAGATATTCAAGGAACTCAATTCCGGTATGGAAGAGATAATCGTGGGTGTTGTGGGCGTTCTGCAGTTCGATGTCTTAAAATACAGACTTGAGAATGAATATAACGTGGACATACGTCTCGAACCGCTTCCGTACGAGCACATCAGATGGATAGAGAGTTCGGAAACAGACATTGCTTCACTTACCGGTACTTCTGATATGAAGAAAGTTGCGGATCTTAAGGACAGACCTTTACTTCTCTTTATCAATTCATGGAGTATCCAGATGACCATAGACAGAAACAAGGGGCTTGTCCTTTCGGAATTTGCCCGCAATTAGGAGGAACAGGATGAACGACAAGGATTACGGATGCGAAACAAGCGTTAAGATCGCCAATGACGTGGTAGGCAAGATCGCCGCAATTGCAGCGCTGGAAGTTGACGGCGTATGCGCGATGGGCAACAATGTCACCACCGAGATCATGGGCAAGGTCGGCATGCGCAATATCTTAAAGAATGTCAAAGTTGCCTATGTAAACGGCGAACTTGACATCGATATGATCATAACCGTTGAGTACGGTTTCAATATTCCCGCTGTCAGCCAGAAGGTCCAGGCCCGCGTAAAACAGGCTGTTGAGAACATGACCGGACTTGAAGTGGGAGTTGTAAACGTTCGCATAGGCGGTATCGGCATGCCGGGGAATGAGGCAAAATGACAAAACGTGAATTAAGAGAAGCACAGTTTCTCATTTTGTTCCGCGTTCTTTTTACAAAGCCCGATGAAATGGACGATCAGGCCAATCTGTTCTTTACGGTGGAAAAAGAAGATCTGCGCGTAAAGGCTACGGACGAGGAGATCACGGAAGTCAAAAAGAAAGTTTCCGACATAGTCGAAAAACTTGAGGAGATAGATAAACAGATCTCGGAAAAAACTACGGGCTGGACTATCGACAGATTCGGTAAAGTCGAGCTCACCGTAGTGCGCCTTGCGGTATACGAGATCTTATTTGACGATGAAACACCCGTGAGCGTATCGATCAATGAGGCTGTTGAACTTGCCAAGAAATACGCGCGTGACGAATCGGGTGCTTTTGTAAACGGAGTATTGGCTAAATTTGCAGGATAATGTTTATTCGGTCGCGCAGGTCAATCATTACATTGCGGGAATGTTTGCCGACGACCTGCTGCTTAGGAAAATAGCGATAAAAGGAGAGATCGGTACCGTTACCTATTCGGGTAAGGGGCATATTTATTTTTCCTTAAAGGACAAGGATTCCCAGATAAGCGGTGCGATGTGGGCATCGAAACGTGCTTCGGGTCTTGATTTTAAGTTAGAGACCGGTATGCAGGTTATCGTGAGGGGATCGATCGAACTTTTCGAACGGGACGGCAAGTATCAGATCTACGCCGATAAGTTTGAACAGGCCGGTATCGGTAACATTTATGAGCAGCTTGAAGCACTTAAAAAGAAACTGTCGGAACAGGGGATGTTTGACGAAGAGTTCAAACGTCCGATCCCGACTCACATAAAGACGCTCGGTGTCGTAACGGCAGCTACGGGCGCAGCGGTAAGAGATATCATCAAGATATCCA
>CACYCC010000144.1 GCA_902772805.1 uncultured Lachnospiraceae bacterium
GGAAGTCAAGGACGAATATAAACAGCAGGAAGGAGATCCTCAGATAAAGGGTAAGATCAGGCAGCGTATGATGCAGGCATCACGACGCCGTATGATGCAGGATATTCCCAAAGCCGATGTCGTCATCACAAACCCTACTCATTATGCGGTAGCGATAATGTATGACGGCGATAAATATGAGGCTCCCATAGTACTTGCCAAGGGTTGCGATTATCTGGCGCAGAAGATCAAGGAAGTCGCCGCCGAAAACAATGTCGAAATGGTTGAAAACGTCCCGCTTGCCAGGATGCTTTACAACAATGTCGAGGTCGGAGAACTGGTGCCCCCCGAGCTTTATGCAAGTGTGGCGGAAGTGCTCGCATTTGTATATCACTTAAAGGGTAAAGCCTGACTTTTAAATAATATAATTAAACGGAAAGGAGGAAGTTTGCGTGAACGGTAGATTACGAGGCGCGGATCTTGGCGTTGTCGCTTATATACTCGCTGCATTTATCATGCTGATCGTACCGATACCGAGCGGCCTTCTTGACGTTTTTCTGGCGATCAACATTTCGATCGCATTTCTGATACTCTTTGTGTCGATGTTTTCCAAGGAAGTTCTGGAAATGTCGTATTTCCCGACTATCCTCCTTTTTACGACGATCTTCAGGATAGCGCTTAACGTATCTTCCACAAAACTCATTCTTTCAACAGGCGATCCCGGTAACGTTGTTACAACATTCGGTTCTTTCGTGGGCGGCGGAAATCTGGTAATAGGTGTCATCATCTTCCTGATACTCCTTATAATCCAGTTCCTCGTTATCAACAAAGGTTCCGAGCGTGTTGCTGAAGTAACCGCAAGATTTACCCTCGATGCAATGCCCGGTAAACAGATGGCCATCGACGCCGACCTTAATACCGGTGCCATTACCGATGCGCAGGCCAAGGAAAGACGAGACAAGATCCAGCAGGAAGCCTCCTTCTTCGGTTCCATGGACGGTGCTGTTAAGTATGTTAAGGGAGACGCGGTAGCAGGTCTTATAATCACCATCATCAATATCGCCGGTGGTATCATAATGGCTGTTGTTATGCGTGGTGAAGCTATCAATGATGCGCTTTCCAAATATACGATACTTACTATAGGTGACGGTCTTGTATCGCAGATTCCTTCACTTCTCATATCTCTTTCAACCGGTATCCTGGTTACCAAGGGATCCGGAAGTGCGGATTTCGGAAATGTTCTGGTAAAACAGCTTTTCGGAATTCCGAAGGCTCTTTATATCGTTGGAGCGGTAGTCGGAGTACTGGGTATAATCACACCTCTTAATGCCATTATCTTTCTTGCGGTAGGCATGATCTTCATACTTGCGGGCCGTACGATGCAGAGCACCATAGAAACCGCGGGTATAGAAACCGAAGCCGAAACGGAAGAACAGGAAGCCCAGGAAATGCGACAACCGGAAAACGTCAATTCGCTTCTTTCGGTCGATCCCATCGAGCTTGAATTCGGATACGGTATCATTCCTCTTGCCAATGCCAGCCAGGGCGGTGACCTGCTTGACCGAGTTGTTATGATCAGACGTCAGATCGCTCTCGAACTTGGTACGATCGTTCCGATAATCCGATTAAGAGATAATATACAATTAAACCCCAATCAGTATATAATCAAGATAAAGGGAATACAGGTAAGTGAGGGCGAGATACTGTTCGATCATTATCTGGCCATGAACCCCGGATACGTCGAGGAAGAGATAACGGGTATAGACACATATGAACCTTCTTTTCATCTGCCGGCCAAATGGATCACCGAAAGCCAGCGTGAGAGAGCGGAAAGTTACGGTTATACTGTTGTAGATCCTCCGTCCATCATAGCGACTCATCTTACCGAAGTCGTGCGCCAGCACTTAGCGGAACTTCTCACAAGGCAGGACGTTCAGGGACTCATTACCAACTTAAAAGAAACCAATCCTTCAGTTGTTGATGAACTGTATCCCAAGCTTTTAAGTCTGGGTGAGATCCAGAAGATACTTCAGAATCTGTTAAAAGAAGGAATTTCGATCAGAGACCTTTTAACTATATTTGAAACACTTGCGGATTACGGTGCCACCACAAGAGATACCGATATCTTAACGGAATATGTCCGTCAGGCGCTCAAGAGGTCGATCTCGGGTAAATATTTCCCGCAAAACGAGACGACAAGCGTTGTAACCCTGGATCCCAAACTCGAACAGGAGATTATGGGAAGCGTCAAGCAGACGGAACAGGGCGCATATTTAACGCTCGATCCCGAAAAGACCAAAGCCATAATAACTGCTACGGGTAAGGAACTTGAGAAACTCGAGAAACTCGGAAAGAGTCAGATCATAATTACTTCTCCGATCGTCAGAATGTATTTTAAGAGGCTTACAGAAGACTATTACAAAGATCTCGTGGTAGTAAGCTACAATGAGATCGAATCCAATGTAGAATTACAATCCGTCGGAATGGTGACTGCATAAATGATTATCAAGAAATTTCAGGCCAAAACAGAAAGCGAAGCGACCGAGGCTGCCAGAAAAGAACTGGGAGTCAATGTTGTCGTCATGAACGTCAGAAATGTCAAGAAGAAGGGGATATTTTCCGTTTTTTCGCCCCAGATGGTTGAAGTGACCGTAGCATTGGAAGACGATACCGATCGTGCCATTCAGGAAAAAGCAAACGTGCGAAACATAACGGAAGCTCTCGGAAAGGTTAATTCGATCGTTGAAAAGGCCGAAAGGAGCGATCGCGGCGACAGATACGAAAGGCCTCAGGTCGTAAGGACCAATGTTTCGACGCCCAAAAATATCGTTGACGATGACGACGACGAACCCGTAAAGCCCGTCACATACGACAGGCCCAGAAGCGGTAATATTCTGGAAGAAAAGCTTGACAGCCTTCAGAATCTTCTTGAAGAGAAACTGTCTCCCGGACAGGACAGATCGGGCAAGCCGGATAAAAGCAAAAACGACGGCAAAAAGGAAGATGACCGCAGTAAAGAAAAAGATTTTGAGGGTGATGACGAATTAAGCAAATTCTTTGAAATACTTCATACCACTCTCGTTGACAATGAAGTAAGAGAAGAATACGCCACTTCCATTATCGAGGAGACACAGAAAACTACCAAAGCAGGTACTCCTTTTGACGTGGCGCTTGCGGGCATCTACCAGAAGATGATACTTAAATTCGAAAAGCCCATTTGTATCTCACCGTCCGAGAAAGGTCCCAAGGTTGTTTTCTTTGTGGGCCCTACGGGTGTAGGCAAGACAACAACGATAGCCAAGATCGCATCAAAGTTCTCCGTTGAACAAAAGAAAAAGATCGCACTCCTGACGGCTGACACATACAGGATAGCGGCAGCGGAGCAGCTGCGCACATATGCCGATATTCTTGAAGTACCCTTCAGGATCATATATACGATAGAAGAAATGGAATCCGCACTCGACGATCTTACGGATTTTGATTACGTGCTTGTGGATACCGCCGGACACTCCCATCAGAACAGTGAACAAAAGAATATTATGGGAGAATTCATACATTCCGTTGACGGAATGGTAGAAAAGGAAGTTTATCTTGTGGTAAGTGCCACCACGAAATACAGGGATCTCGTAAGCATAGCCGACGCATACAGCGAGATAACGGATTATAAGCTTATATTCACAAAGCTTGACGAGACCACGGCACTCGGCAATCTGCTTAACTTAAAACTTTATACTGCGGCACCTTTATCGTACATCACCTGCGGACAGAACGTTCCCGACGATATCGAACAGTTCAATCCCCAGGGTACGGTAAAATTACTGCTCGGAGGTAAAAAATAACGATGGATCAGGCTGAACAGTTAAGAAATATCATCAAGGCAAGCAATGTTCAAAGACCGGTCGCACGCGTTATCACCGTTACGAGCGGTAAGGGAGGCGTCGGTAAATCAAACACTTCTATCAATCTTGCAATTCAGTTTCGTAAGATGGGTCAGCGTGTCATCATTCTCGATGCCGACTTTGGACTTGCAAACATAGAGGTTATGTTCGGAGCGGTTCCCAAGCATAACCTTGCCGATCTCATATATCAGGGTATGAAGATCAAAGATATCATTACATGGGGACCCAATGAAGTCGGATTTATTTCGGGCGGTTCGGGAATTGCGGGCATGAGCAACTTAAACCGCGAACATCTTACGTATATCGTTCAGAATCTGGCGGAACTTGATGCAATAACAGACATTATTATTGTGGATACCGGTGCGGGTATTTCAGATGCGGTTTTGGAATTTTTGGTGGCAAGCGGAGAGATACTTCTTGTTACGACTCCCGAACCCACTTCCATAACGGATTCATATTCGCTGTTAAAGGCACTTTCGAGACATTCGAGATTCTCAAGCGAGAATTCACAGGTCAAAGTAATTGCCAACAAAGTTGAAAATGCCGCTGAAGGTCAGGCGTTGTTCAATAAACTGAATGCCGTTGTCGCAAGATATCTAAAACTTCCGCTTTCATATCTCGGAGCGGTACCCGAAGACCCTATGTTAAGCAAAGCTGTCATGCAGCAGATGCCCGTATCGCTTCAGACACCGACCGCCAAGTCGGCTGTTGCATACGAACAGATCGCAGCGACTTTGATGAACAGAGAAATGAGCCAGTCCGTAAAAAAGCGCGGTATGGCCGCTTTCTTTTCACATATTGTGACAGGCAAGAAATTTACGACAAATTCCAATCAGTAAAGGAGTCAGGAAATGTTATCAAAATATGTTTTCGCGGGAGACAAGGTCGATCTTCAGGCGGTTGACAGATTGGGACCGGAAGGGTCCGATGCCAAAAAAGTATATTCCTCAAAGGTATACGATGTCTTGACCGATGACCGGCTTGAGGTATTGATGCCGATGGAAAAGACAAAACTGATACTGCTTCCCATCGACGGTGAATACGATCTTTGTTTTTATACCTCTCTCGGACTGTATCAGTGTTTTGCAAGGATCATAGACCGTTACAAGAGCAATAACGTTTATGTTCTTGTATTTGAACTGACCAGTAATCTAAGAAAACATCAGAGAAGAGATTATTATCGTTTCAGCTGTGTGCTCGACATGAAGACGAGAGAACTCAAACAGGAAGAGGTTATGGCAGTGGAAGCCAATCAGGTATTGCTGGTTCCCGGACTTCCTTTGAGAAGAAGCCTTATCGTTGATATAAGCGGCGGCGGTATCAGATTTATATCCGATCATGCCTATGAACAGGGCAGTATGATCTACTGCACGTATCAGCTTATGGCCGATAAAGTTGCCAGAGATTACGAGATCGTCGGCAAGGTGTTAAGCGTAAGAGAAGTTGCGAACCGTCCCGGCGAGTACGAGCACCGCGTACAGTACGTAAACCTTGATAACGATACGAGAGAAGAGATCATTAAATTTATCTTCGAAGAAGAGAGAAGGATAAGACGTAATAAAGCAAAGTAGTTTTTTACAATTCAAAATCGGTAAAATTACCAAAATTATCCATTATTAACAGAAAATTATACGAAATTGAGGCATTTTTCATGAAAAATCTACTGGTAGTTGATGATTCTGCACTTATGAGAAGAGTCATCTGTGATATAATCAACGCAGATGTCAGATTCAGGGTGTCGGATCGTGCAACGAACGGACTTGAAGCACTCGAACTTCTGAAACGAAATACATATGATGCCGTAATACTCGATGTCAACATGCCCAAGATGACGGGACTTGAACTCTTAAAGGAGTTAAGGGACCGCAAGATACCCGCAAGGGTCATCATGGCGAGTACGGATACCAAAGAGGGCGCAAAGACCACTCTTGATGCCTTAAGTCTCGGAGCCATTGACTTCATCCACAAACCCGAAAATCCGGGAGATTGCAGGAACGGAGTTTTTGACAAAGGTCTTATTCGTATAATCGAGGCGGTTTGCGAAAGTAAGGCATCGAATTTCGTTGTTACCCCAAGCGACCGAAAGTCGATGGGAGAAGTTACCCAAAAGCTTGTTGAACTGGCTTCCAGATCCCATAAGGTCATCCGTGACAGACAGATAGTCGCGATCGCAAGTTCTACGGGCGGCCCCAAGGCTCTTCAGGAGGTCATACCGTTACTGCCGGCTTCGCTTAAAGCTCCGGTGGTCGTGGTACAGCATATGCCCGCAGGTTTTACTGCATCTCTTGCCGAAAGACTTGATTCTCTCGGCGAGATAAGCGTAACTGAAGCCAAAGACGGCGAAACGTTACAAAGCGGACATGTCTACATAGCAATGGGCGGTAAACACTTAAATGTCGACTCTGTCGGCGGTTCTTACAGGATCCGCTACAGCGACGAGCCGACCAGGGAAGGCGTTAAGCCCTGCGCCAATTATATGTATGAGTCTCTTGCCGAAGGCATAACCGACAGAGCGGTATGTGTGGTAATGACCGGTATGGGAGCGGACGGTACCAAAGGAATCAGATATCTCAAAGAACACAAGAAAACATTTGTAATCACTCAGGACGAAGACTCCTGCACTGTTTACGGGATGCCCAAGAGCGCATTTAATGCCGGTCTTTCGGACATAGTGGTATCGCTTAAACAGATAGCCCAGGAGATCATTATGAACGTGGGGGTAATGTAAAATGGATGTTAGCCAGTATCTAGAGATTTTCCTTGATGAGACCAAGGAGCACTTACAGAGTCTGAACACCCAGATTCTGGAACTTGAGCAGGATTCCGAGAACATGGATACGATCAACGAGATATTCCGTGCGGCCCATTCCCTTAAGGGTATGGCAGGTACCATGGGATATAAGCGCATGCAGAATCTTACTCATGACATGGAAAATGTTTTTTCCGAAGTAAGAAACGGCAATATTAAAGTTCAGCCCGGAATGATCGATATTCTGTTCCAGTGCCTTGACGCACTCGAGGAATATACGACATCCATTCAGGAAACCGCCGATGAAGGTACCAACGACAACGA
>CACYCC010000145.1 GCA_902772805.1 uncultured Lachnospiraceae bacterium
CTTTCGGGAAGACCGCCGACATTGTGGTGAGCCTTAACACCGTCGGATTCAAGGATATCGGGATAGATAGTTCCCTGTGCCAGGAAACTTATACCGTCAAGTTTTGCAGCTTCTTCGGCAAAAACATTTATGAATTCGGCACCGATGATCTTACGCTTTTTCTCTGGATCGGATACACCTGCGAGTTTATCAAGAAAACGATCCACCGCATCAACATAGATGAGGTTTGCGTCCATCTGGTTTTTGAATACTTCGATAACCTGCTCGGGTTCGCCCTTTCTTAATAATCCGTGATTAACGTGTACACATACAAGCTGTTTGCCGATTGCCTTGATAAGAAGTGCTGCTACGACTGATGAGTCAACACCGCCTGAAAGTGCCAGTAACACCTTCTTGTCTCCAACCTGTTTACGAACGGCTTCAACCTGCTCGTCAATAAATGCTTTCGCAAGAGTCTCGTTATCGATCCTCTGCATTGATTCGGGACGTAATTCACCCATTTTTGTCTCCTCCTGTTTTTTGTATTTTAAAACAAATCCTGCTTTGGACTCGGAGCTCCTTTGCCCGCTCCGCTTTCCGCAAATCTCACTCCGTCTTTTAAAAGCTTTATATCCTCGCCGTTTACCGAATAGATCGCGGTACTGCAGTTTGTCTGCCACGCTCCTGCCCAGAAATCTTTTAAGTCTCTTTTTAAGAAATTAAGTGCCAGCGCCTTATTCATGGCTCCGTGTCCGGATATGAAAACCGTGGCATCGGGTTCTTTTACCGAAAGCGGAATGATGACGCTCTTTATAAAATCTCCGGTCCTGGCTATCAGGCTTTCAAAAGATTCGGCGCCTTCAGCGGGTACATATGACGGGGGATCTTCAAAGAAAACTTTGCACCCCGGCGTTCTTTCTTCGATCGTAACGCCTTCATCGATGCCGAAACCCACTTCCGTAAGCCTGTCATCTTTGATGATCGGAATATCCCGGTCGCGCCTGATGATCTCGGCCGTTTCATAAGCTCTTCCCAAAGGACTTGAATAGATATGCGTAAACGGTATATCCTTCATGGCCTCCGAAGCCCGTTTTGTGATGGCAATCCCCTTCTGGTTCAAGGAAGTATTGCTGTTTCCCTGAAGTCTTCTGGCCTCATTCCAGTCGGTAGTGCCATGACGCATCACATAGACCTTCATCAGCGTTCCTCTCTGAAATAAGGAAGTCCCAAAGACTCAGGCGGCTGATTTTCACGCTTGTTACGCATGCTTGTGATCACCAGTACCACAAGAGTGACCACATACGGGATCATCTTATAAAGTTCCTTGTATTCCATATGGTCCATTCCGGTAGGAAGGTAAAGATACAGTATATAAAGTCCGCCGAAAAGGATCGACGAGAACACGCCTACGTTCGGACGCCAGATCGTGAATATTACGAGCGCGATCGCAAGCCATCCGCGGTCACCGAACGCATCGTTACTCCATACGCCGCAGGCATAGTCCATTACGTAGTAAAGTCCGCCGAGTCCCGCTATCATACAGCCCGCACAGGTTGCGATGTACTTGTACGCCGTAACGTTGATTCCCGCAGCGTCGGCGGTTGTGGGACTTTCACCTACCGCGCGGAGGTGAAGTCCGTTTCTGGTCCTCTTAAGTATGTATGATGCGGCAAAAGAAACTATTATGGCCACATATGCCAAAAATCCATAGGATAGAAAGACCTGTCCGAACCATCCGAGTTTTCCCGCAAAAGGAAGCGATTTGCTGAAATAAAGGCTTGTCCTTGAAAGTGCGATGGAAGGAATATCTGCACCCGATATCTTGATAAGCGAACCGCCGAAGAAGTTACCGAAACCGACACCGAATGTGGTCATGGCAAGACCGGTAACGTTCTGGTTGGCCCTTAAAGTAACAGTCAGGAAGCAGTATAAAAGTCCCATCAGGAACGATCCCAAAAGCGAACATACAAGCGGGATCACGATCGCCCAGAAAGGATTAAGGCTTTCATTTACAGGAATACTCTTTTCGTAATAAAACGAACCGATAACACCGCATATACCTCCGACATACATTACGCCGGGAATACCGAGGTTAAGGTTACCGGACTTCTCGGTGATGGTCTCACCGGTACTTCCGAACATGAGCGGAACGCCCTGTCCCACAGCCCTTGGAATAAATGCCACCAGGAAAACGCACAAATTCTTAATGAACGCTATCATCTGTATCATCCTCCTTTCCGGCAACTGTTTCTTCAACCCTGTCCTCATCCGAAGCAACAGATTTTTGTGGACTCATCGACTCATCCGGGACCGTTTGGGTTTCCGCATCAGTCGGCTCAGCTTCAACTGCTTGGGTTTCCGCATCAGTCGGCTCAGCGGTTTTAACGTCTTCATGTGCAGCCGCCGCAGCCGGCTTTCTGAAGTTGATCTTGTAGTTTATAAAGAATTCGCATCCGATGATAAAGAACAGTATGATACCCGTTACGATATCGGAGAACGACTGGTTTAACTCAAATTTAGTGGATATCTCACCGGCTCCGCGTCCCAGGAATACGATGAGGAGCGCCGTAAATACCATCGTGAAGGGATTAAACTTGGCAAGCCAGGAAACCATAACCGCCGTAAAGCCCTGTCCGTTAGAGATCGTGGTCGTAATGGTATGGTTGATGCTGCCCACCAGTAAAAGTCCGGCAAGTCCGCACAGACCGCCCGAAAGAAGCATCGTACGGATTATGACCTTTTTGACCTTCATGCCGACATATCTTGCAGTTCTTTCACTCTCACCCACAACGGCTATCTCATACCCGTGCTTACTGTAGGTAAGATAAATGAACATACCGATCGTAACCAGAACAGCCAGCACAATGGAAAGCATGTATTTGCTGCC
Source organism: uncultured Lachnospiraceae bacterium (assembly GCA_902772805.1). GTDB lineage: Bacteria > Bacillota > Clostridia > Lachnospirales > Lachnospiraceae > UBA1258. The sequence goes on from CACYCC010000145.1 coordinate 2,867, forward strand.
AAAGAGCTGCGGAAGCCATCCGAGATTCGTATCCTGGTTTATGATACCGATCTTACCCGCGCCCTTGGGAACTTCCCATTTAATAACAAAATATGCCACGAGCTGGATCGCTATATAGTTCATCATAAGAGTCGAAAGCGTCTCATTGGTATTCCATTTTGCCTTTAACACCGCAGGGATAAAGCCCCACAAAGCTCCTGCCAGGATACTTGAGATGACCATGAGCACCATAATGAGCCAGTTGGGTACGCTTAAACCTGCCGGCAGTCTGTCACCCATCAGTTCCATACAAGCCGCTGCGGCAAGTCCTCCTATCAGAACCTGACCTTCGCCTCCGATATTCCAAAATCGCATCTTAAATGCGGGAGTGAGTGCAAGTGAGATTATAAGAAGTATCGCAAGGTTCTGAAGCGTTACCATAGTCTTACGAAGTGTTCCGAACGCTCCGCCCGCCATGGTAAAAAGCACCTTTATGGGATTGTCATCCGTTAAGATCGTGGTAAGGATCGAGCTTACGATGATCGCAAAAACAATCGCCGCCGCTCTTATCATCCACGCTTTTTTGCGATCGAGATTGTCTCGTTTTACGATGTGAAATAAAGGTTCGGATACATTATTTGCCATTATCTTCACCTCCTACCGTAGTCATCATAAGACCGATCTGATTTTTATCGGCCGTTCTGCCGTCCACGATACCGCTCACGCGGCCGCCGCACAGCACTAAGATCCTGTCGGATATTTCCAGCAGAACGTCAAGGTCTTCGCCGACAAATATGACGGCGACACCCTTTTTCTTTTGCCTGTTGATAAGATCGTAGATCGTGTATGAAGAGTTGATGTCAAGTCCGCGCACTGCGTATGCGGTCAGCA
>CACYCC010000146.1 GCA_902772805.1 uncultured Lachnospiraceae bacterium
GGATCGTCGATGTAATTAACATATTCATCGTTGCCGTAATATCTTGAAAGCGACCTGAAATACGTATACAGCTTTTCATCTATCGTATAGCATATCGTGGCATAATAAAGCCCTTCAAACGATGTCCACGTAAATTCAAGCGTTACGGGATCTTCGGTATATGTATTGATAAGACTGTAGTCCGGTTTCCTTTCATCAAAATAGGAATTTGATGTGTGTGCCGGCTTTTTGACGGTCTCCGTCTCGACGGCACTTCCCGGCTCAGAGGTTTCCGCTTCGGTTTCGACACTTACGTTTACCTCGGCATCTTTCCCGGCGGAAAGTCTCCCGATCAGCTCCGATATCTCGCCTCTGTATGCGTATGCCAGGGCAAATACGGCCAGTATCGAGAAGACTCTGTAAAAATTCAAAAGTACTTTTTCTCTCATCTGTGGTAAACCCCTTAAAGCGAATCATAGGCTTTTGGCATTTTTATGTGCCAAAAGCCCGTGACAATTCATCGTATATGCTCAAGCAGCATGTCTTTCGCCCCGTATCAGTGAACCTCGTAAAAGGCCATGGTACTGACTTCCTTGTGGTCTTTGCAAAGATACATTACCGAATCGGCTTTGTTGTAGATCGAAGAAAATGACTTGTCGTCAAGACTCTCCGAAAATACGGCACCGAGACTCACCGTTATCTTTCTGCCCTGAAGTTCCTCTATGTCTATGGCATCAACCTTGTCAAAGAATCTTCCTATGCAGTCTTCCCCGATCTTTTTCTCATTAATGCTTTTGGCGAATACGGCAAATTCATCGCCTCCGAGTCTCATTACCACGTCTTCATCCCTGAATGAAGAAGAAAGCGCACGTGCAATGGCGATAAGTGCTTTATCGCCGATCTGATGACCGTAATTGTCATTAATGCTCTTAAAGTTATTGACATCGATAAGACAGAACATTCCCGATTCACCGCGGGCAAGCGCAAGTATGGTTTTCTGCTCGCCGCTTCCCCTGTTATTGATGCCTGTAAGCGCATCCGTCTCGGAGATGATCTGAAGTTTCTTTTCCATCTCCTTATTTTTGGTAATATCCGTATATGACGTGATGAGTACCGATTTTCCCGAATTAAGCTCAAATCGTCTTGCGTTTGCAAGTATGTATACCGTCTTTCCGGTAACGTCTTCGGTAGAGAATGAATAAGAAAACTCTCCGCCGTAATTGACGACCCGATGGCTGTCTTTTATAAGGCTTTCCTTGTCATCGATCCTTGTCTTATCAAGTATATCTTTGTAAAAGCCCTTTATTTCGGAAGCATCGTGATATCCGAATATCCTTGCGGCAGCATCGTTGGCAAGCATTATCTCTCCGTCCGTGCCGAGGGCTATGATACCGCCGGCCTGCATCTTAAGCATTTCGGAGTAAATGACATTCTGGTTTTCAAGCGCTTCTTTAAGAGCTGCCTGATATTCCATTTCTTTTCTTTTGGCATCATCAATGTTCTGAACGGCATGAATGACTTTCTCGGGATTGCCCGACACATCGCTCTTGGCCACTATAAACGATGAAAGACACCATCTGCCCTTAACATCCAGAAATTCGCGGCTTATCATCCGCTTTCCCTTAAGCCTTACCGGAAGTGTCGTAAAATCAACGAATCTTAACATATCCTTGGCCATCGACTCATCAACAAGGCCTTTCATGGTGGCTTTTATCTTGGCATCAGCACTTTCTTCGGTCTCGGCAATGGATTCAACGGTCTGGGATGCCCTTATGGTATGTGCGATATTATCGTCAAAAGAAAACAGATGTATCGCGCTGTATGCACCGGCAAGAGCTTCCATTGCGTCGTTCATTTCGGTATTCTCGGATACCGACATATTGTATTTTTCCCTCAGTTCATTCTCTCGTTCGATCATAACATTTCCGATAAAGGCAACAAGGGATGCAAACATGCAGCCGATGGAATACCAGGGAATGATATTTGTAACGAACTGGAAAAATCCTGCGGTGAGAAGTATCAGAAGATATGTGAACACTACTCTGAAACGGTGCTTTTTAAACTTGTCGTTCTCGGATCTGATCCTTAAGAACACGACTATGGCACTGAATATGAAATAGAGATATTCGCATAAATAAAGAACCCATCTCAGCCTTCCGTGATGATACTCACAGTAACGGTCGACTCTGAACACCATGCTGTTACGTTTGTTAAGGACAAGAAGGATTATGGCACTTAATGCGGGAATGATCGCGATTATCTTAAACGCC